>JAIFKL010000181.1 GCA_020049595.1 Desulfobacteraceae bacterium | reverse complement strand
CGAGATTTCCCTGAAATCCCCCATTTTCACATATTGCCCGTTAGGAGACAGATAAAGCGGAAATCCCTCTGACTGAAAAGGGGCTAATAATCCGTACAACAGCGAACTTTTTCCGCTGCTGTTTTCTCCAGTCAGCAGAGTGATTCGGGACAGGTGAACATCCGTCTCTCTGAAACATTTGAAATTTTTTAATGAAACAGAATTGATTCTATTTCCTGATTTTTTGTTGATTCTAAGCGGCATCTTTTTAAATTCTATAACTCCGCTTCGGCATGTAACATCCGAAGCAGAGTTTTGCTAACGTCTTACATTATTTTCTTAATCCCCCGCACGGCCTGATTGATCCGCATGTTGTTCTCAATCAGCGCGAAGCGCACATATTCGTCCCCGTACTCGCCGAAGCCCAGCCCCGGCGACACCGCCACCTGCGACTCGCGGATCAGAAATTTGGAAAACTCCACAGACCCCATTTTCACGTACTGCTCCGGAATTTTCGCCCATACAAACATCGTGCCTTTGGGCGGCTTTATCTCCCAGCCGATGCGGTGCAGACCGTTAATCAGCGCATCCCGCCGGCTTTTGTAGGTGTCGCAGATTTCCGTCACGCAGTCCTGCGGCCCGTTCAGGGCGATAATGGATGCAATCTGAACCGGCTGAAAAATGCCGTAATCTAAATAGCTTTTGATTCGGCGCAGCGCAAAAACAATTTCTTTGTTTCCCACGCAGAAACCGACCCGCCACCCCGCCATATTATAGCTTTTTGACAGGGAAAAAAATTCCACGCCCACATCTTTTGCGCCTTTTGCCTGAAGAAAGCTGGGCGCTTTGTAGCCGTCAAACACCAGATCGGCGTAAGCAAAATCATGGATCACCATGATGTCATGCTCTTTGGCGTAATCCACGATTTTCTGAAAAAAATCAAGATCAACCACCTCTGTTGTCGGATTGTGCGGATAGCTGATAATTAAAAGCTTGGGCCTGGGCCAGGTCTGCTTGGTGGCCTGCATCAGATTTTCAAAAAAATCCGAATCGGGCCCCAGCGGAATGCCCCGGACATCCCCGCCCGCGATAATCGCGGAAAAAGGATGAATCGGATAAGTGGGATTCGGCGTGAACACCACATCTCCGGGGCGAATGGTCACCAGCACCAGATGAGACATGCCTTCTTTGACACCGATGGTCACAATCGCCTCGGTGTTCGGGTCAATATCCACATCGTACCGCCGTTTGTACCAGTCGGCAATTGCCATCCGCAGCTTGGTGATGCCCATAGACGCTGAATAGCGATGGTTATGCGATTTTTTTGAAGCTTCGTTCAGTTTTTCTACAATATGATCCGGCGTCCCCAAATCAGGGTTTCCCATGCCCAGATCAATAATGTCTTCTCCGGCGCGCCTTGCCTCCATCTTTATTTCGCTGACCGTAGCAAACACGTAAGGCGGCAGTCGGTCAAGTCTTGCAAATTGTTTCATAAAATAACCTCGTTGCGAAAATTGGAAATTGTCCCGTCTTAAAATCCGTGAAAATCGGAAATCGGAAACAGATTAATATATTATTTCTCGCAAAGCACGCAAAGGGCGCAAAGAAAGAAAGCTTTTTTATAAAAAAAATCTTTGCGGCCTTTGCGAGAAACCTTTTAATATATTATTTCTCGCAAAGGGCGCAAAGGGCGCAGAGGAAGAAAGCTTTTTTATAAAAAAATCTTTGCGGCCAGGGCTGAAAACAGATGCGTATTCGCGAGAAACCTTTTTTTCTCTCCCAAAAGGCGCAATGATCTCCAATCTCTGATTTTCAATCATCTTTACAATATGACGCCCTTTATGTCAAAAAAATTGTTTTGACTTTTATTTCAAACCGGGTTATTTCTTGCTCTTAATTGATTTTGACGATGTTAAGAATATTTTTTTCAGGAGACGGGCATGACAGAAACTCTCACCTATAAAGATGCGGGCGTTGACATTGACAAAGCAAACAGATTCATAGACACCATAAAGGGAATTGTGAAGCAGACGACCAAACCCGGCGTAATGGGAGAAATCGGCGGCTTCGGCGGGCTGTTTTCCCTCAATACCGCAAACATGGAGAGTCCTGTTTTGGTAAGTTCCACCGACGGCGTGGGGACAAAACTCAAAATAGCCTTTATGATGGACAAACATGACACCGTGGGCATTGATCTGGTTGCCATGTGCGTCAACGATGTTGCGGTGCTGGGGGCAAAACCGCTTTTTTTTCTGGATTATATTTCTATGGGCAGTCTGAACTCTGAAATTGCCATAGATATTGTCAAAGGTATCAGCCGTGGCTGCAATGCGGCAGGCTGCGCCCTTATCGGCGGAGAAACCGCCGAAATGCCGGGTTTTTATCCGGAAAATGAATATGATCTGGCAGGATTTGCCGTGGGGCTTGTGGACAACAGCAAGATCATTGACGGTTCGGAAATCCGAGTCGGACACAAGCTGATAAGCATTCCCTCAAGCGGGCTTCACAGCAACGGATATTCGCTGGTGCGGAAACTCTGCTTTGATCTTCTGAAATTAAAAATAGATACATATATACCGGAACTGAAACAGACCATCGGTCAGGAACTGCTCACGCCGACCCGAATATATTCAGAAACAGTTCAAATGCTTATAAGAGACCTTCCGATTCACGGACTTGCCCATATCACCGGCGGCGGACTCTCGGAAAACATCATCCGTGTCATACCGGCTGCGTCCGCTCTTCGGATGTATAAAGGGAGTTGGGAAATTCCGCCGGTTTTCAAATTTTTGCAGGAAGCAGGCAACATATCTGATATGGAGATGATGCGGACATTCAACAACGGCGTGGGCATGGTGGCGATTGTGCCGGAAAATGCGGTTTCAGATGTCATTGCCCGTCTTGACGGCATGAACGAAACTGCTTTTGTCATCGGAGAAGTGGTTGAAAGAAAATCTTCAAGCACAAGAGTCGAATGGATAAATAAGTGAGAATTGAGAAGTGAGAATTGAGAAATATTTACTTCTCAATTCTCACTTCTCAATTCTCAATTTAACGGGGGTCGAATGGATAAAGACAAAAAGCCGATTCTCAATTCTCAATTCTCAATTCTCAATAAAATATTCGGCTGGCTTTTCAGGCTGTCGGAACGCAGCGCAAAGGCTCAGGAAGGAAAAAGCCTTTGCAGAAGCTGATCGCCGAAGTCAGGTAACATCCGGCGGATGTGAAACAATTGAGGGGTCAGGAAGTTTTTTTCTGTTACTGCGACAATGGCGGAAAAACGCCCCGATCCCTCAAATAATTAATTATATTGATAACATGCCGTATTTAATGTTTTCTCTCTCATTTTTTTTATGCCTTGTCTTTACACCTCTTGTCCGTTTTGCTGCATGGAAAGCCGGCTGGCTGGCAATGCCTGTAAAAGATCGCTGGCATAAGCGTCCCACGGCTCTGATGGGCGGCATCGCCATTTATATAGCAATGGCTGTACCGCTTTTTTTTATAACAGATTTCAGCACCCTGCTGCCTCATATCACACTTTCGCTTCAAAACTGGAGTCCGACAACCGGCAGCCTTTTTTCTTTCCGAGCCGTCGGCGCGTGCATCTGGATCGGAATGACGCTGCTGTTTGCGCTGGGGCTGTCAGATGATTTCATTCAGATAAAGCCTTACACAAAATTGGTCGGGCAGATATTGGCGGCTTCGCTGGTCACGTTTCTGGGTTTCCGGCTGCGCTGGTTTACCTCGCTTACGCTCGATACTGTTGTCACCATTGTATGGATTGTGGGTATTACGAATGCTTTCAATCTGATTGACAACATGGACGGTCTCTGCGCGGGCGTGGGGCTGATTGCCGCGCTGCATTTCGCGCTGCTGTTTGCGGGAAATTTCCAAAGCTTGGGAAACGCGGATATGCATTCGCCTGCGGCGCTTGCTGTCCTGCTCGCGGGCGCGCTGGCGGCTTTTCTGATTTACAATTTCAATCCGGCTTCGATTTTCATGGGCGATTGCGGCAGCATGATGATCGGCTTTACATTGGCGATGCTGGGGCTTCATTATTCACAGACGACTTATAATTTAGAGGCAGGCGGCAGATTGGCATCATATTCTGTGCCGGTCATGACGCTGCTGGTGCCGATTCTGGATACCACCATGGTGACATTCATCAGGCTGTTGAGCGGCAGGAAAGCCTCTGTGGGCGGAAAAGATCACACTTCGCATCGGCTCGTTCTCATGGGATACAGCGAAAAAGGCGCGGTGCTGTCTTTATGCGGCATCGGGACTATTGCCGGCATATCTGCTCTGTTTGTCAGCAAAAACGACACCCTGACCTCGCCTGCCGTGATGATGCCCCTCGGACTGTCTATTATCCTTATGGGCGTTTATTTAGCGCAGATACGCGTGTATCCTGAAAAAGAATTTTCGCTTTTGCGGGACCGGGCATACACGCCGATTCTCATGGAACTGACCTATAAACGGCAACTGCTGCTGGTGCTGCTGGATTTCTTTCTCATCACCTTTTCCTATTATCTTTCCTATCGGCTGCGCTTTGATTCTCAGGATTTTCTTTTTTATTTCAAAGTGTTTCTGCATTCGCTGCCCGCAGTGATCGCCTGTAAATTTGCGGCGTTTTTTATCTTGGGAATTTACAGAGGTTTCTGGCTTTTTATGAGTACAAACGATGTGTTCGGATACATCAAAGCCTCAACATTGGCAACGCTTTTATCGCTCGCGGCAGTGACGTTTATTTATCGCTTTGAGAATTTTTCAAAAGGCCTCTTTCTGATGGACTGGCTTTTAACCACGGGGCTTCTGCTCGGGACCCGGGGCTTTTTCCGAATTTCTGCGGATATGGTGAACCGGAAGACCCTTGCGGGTGAAACCGTTTTCATCTACGGCGCGGGCAGGGGCGGCGAAATTCTGCTCCGGGAAATTTTAAACAACAAAAAACACAAGATAAAACCTGTGGGCTTTATTGATGACGACGCGCTGAAAATCGGGAAATCGCTTCAGGGTTATCCGATACTCGGGGGATTTCAGGATATTGAGCGGCTTTTTGAGAAATACAATGTCAGCGGTATGCTCATTTCATTTAATGAAAGAGAGTCCAGAGATTTGGGCGCGGTAAAAGCCTTCTGCAAAATTCACAATATGTTTTTAAAACAGTTTTACATCCATCTTGAACCGGTTGATCTTGAACAGTAAAACGGGTTTAAAACCCGTTTATTTTGATCTTGAACAGTAAAAACGGGTTTGTCTGTTTTCAGCCGGGCCGTTCTACTTATTTTAAAATAAAATAATGACGAAAATTATCCTCGGCATAGAATCCTCCTGCGATGAAACCGCCGCGGCTGTTGTTGCGGACGGAAGCAAAATTCTGTCTTCGGTGGTGGCTTCGCAGATTGAAGTGCATCTCCCCTACGGCGGTGTTGTGCCGGAATTGGCTTCCCGGAAACATCTTGAAGCAGTTGTGCCGGTAGTTGAAACCGCACTCCGCAACGCCGGTGTGGACAGAAATCAGCTTGACGCGGTTGCCGCAACTCAGGGACCCGGACTGATCGGCGCATTGCTCATCGGCTTTTCTTATGCAAAAGCTTACGCGTTCGCGCTGAATATCCCCTGCATCGGCGTCAACCATCTGCAAGGACATATCAATTCTGTGTTTTTAGAGCCGAATCCGCCGCCCTTCCCCTTTGTTGCCCTGTTAGTTTCCGGCGGGCATACGAGCATCTGTTATGTGAAATCCCACACGGAATCAGAACTCATGGGGCAGACCCGTGACGACGCCGCCGGAGAAGCTTTTGACAAGGTTGCCAAAGTGCTGGGGCTTGGCTATCCGGGGGGCAGCATTGTCGGTCGCCTTGCGGAAAAAGGCGATCCGCAGAAAATCGCTTTTCCGAGAACCTATTTGGACAAATCCGGTTTTGATTTCAGTTTCAGCGGCATCAAAACAGCGGTCAGCCGTTATATTCAGACGCACCCGGATGATTATAAAAATCAGATTCCGGATATTGTCTCAGGTTTTCAGGAAGCGGTGGCAGATGTTCTTTCATATAAAGTCATCCACGCGGCGCAGGAAAAACGATGCAGACACATTGCGGTTGTGGGCGGTGTTGCGGCAAATAAACGGCTTCGGGAAAAAGTGCGGACAGAAGCGGCTGGGAAAGGCATGTCGGTTTATATTCCTTCTGTTGACTTATGCGGAGACAATGCGGCAATGATTGCAGCCTTGGGATACCATCATCTGAAGCAGGGAGACATATCAGATGAAAACGCCGATGTGTATTCGAGAGGGATGAGCAATTAAATGTATTTCTGATGCTCTGCTCTGAAAAAAATCTGCGCCGCAAGAAAAATACAGAAAAATTTGAACTGCTTAAAATTATTAATTTTAATTAAACCTTAAAATGTGCCTGCGTGCTGCGGCAACGGAAAAACCGGCTTTGCGGAACTGCTCGCCGTGCTGCTGACGCTGGCGGAGTCATATCAGTTGTCCGAACTCTGATTTGTCTGAGTGTTCAACAGGGTGGGCATTTCATGCCCACCCTGCTTGCTGATTTTCACGGCGGAAATCAGCGTAATCAGAATAATCAGACAAATCAGCGGTTCAGACATCGGTTTCCCTACAACCTGACACAAATCCTGTTACCCCTTATCATCCCGAAAATCAAGGTTCAGACATTCCCTCCATTGATTTATCTTGACATAAAAGCCTGTCCTTCTATAAAGTAGCTGAAAATCGGATGTTGGAAACAGCCTCGTCAGAGGCGGAATATTTGTAGCAATTTATTTACAGGAGGTTTTATGAAAAAACAGTTTTGGCTCATGGCTTGTCTGGCGTTAAGCCTGACATTGCTGACGGAAATGACCGTTTTTGCGGCGGAAAAGGCAATCAAAGTCGGTATTGTGGATTGTTACACCGGGCCCGCCAGCACCTATACCAACGATGTCCGGGATGCCTTCAAACTGGCAACCGACAAAATCAACGCCAAAGGCGGCGTTCTGGGCAGAAAAATCGAATTTGTCACCCGGGACGACAAATTCAAAGTGGATGTGGGACTGAGCGCGGCAAAAGAGCTGCTGATGCGGGAAAATGTTGATATTCTTATGGGAACAATCAACAGCGCCCTTGCACTGGCGATTTCAGATCTGGCAAAATCAGAGAAAATTCCCTTTCTGGTCACATTTTCAAAAAGCGACAAAATCACCGGAGAAAACGGACACCGTTATGTTTTTTCCATGAATGAAAACACGGCAATGGCGGGAAAAGCCGGCGCGGTTGGACTGGCAAAGAAGCCTTTTGTCAAATACTGGATCGCCGGCGATGATTATGAATACGGTCATGCCATTGCCGACGGCGTATGGGAAAATCTCAAAAAACTGAAACCCGAAGTTCAACTGCTGGGGCAGTCCTGGTGGAAAGTGGGCGAACCGGATTTTACGCCTTATATTACCGCAATTCTGTCGGCAAAACCGGACGCGGTGATTGTCGCCACCGGGGGCAGAGCCTGCGTGCCTTTCCTGAAAGCCGCGCACGCGACCGGTTTCAACAAGCAGATTCCCTTTTTCATGCACACGGCAACCGAGCTTTCCACGCTGGAGCCGCTGGGACTTGACGCGCCCGAAGGTGTCATCGGCACCTCAAATTATCAGTTCTACTATCCTGACACACCCGAAAATCAGGCATTTGTCAAAGATTTCAAAGATGCTTTCGGCAGATACCCCAAAGTCGGCGCGCTCTACGGCTATATCACGGCTGTTTTCATGGCTCATGCTTATGAAAAAGCCGGCGAAGTCAACACGGAGAAATTCATTGACGCGATGGAAGGCATGAGCGTTGACAGCCCCATCGGAAAGCTGACCATGCGGGCAGAAGACCATCAGGTCATGTTTCCCATGTTCATGGGCGTGACAAAGAAAGCCGAAGGGTATAATTTCCTGATTGCGACAGATATTGTCACCATTCCCGGCGAAGAAGTGATGCCCGCAGTTGAAGAAATCAATAAGGCGAGAGGCAAGAAATAAAGCGTCCGAGTTTTATAAGATTTGACAACTTTTTAAAAGTTGTCAAATCTTTGCCTTTATCTCTCGCAAAGACGCAGAGGGCGCAGAGAAAGGCTTTTTTATAAAAAAATCAGCCTGTATTCCTTTGCGAACTCTGCGCCTTTGCGAGAAAAAATCAGCCTAAGCACTGAAAACATGAACTGGAAAATCTTCCGAATACTTTTTTTTGCGATCTTTTCTTCCGTGCTGGGACAGGGAATTGTGGTTCCCCTGCTGCCGGTTTATGCCCATAAACTCGGCGCTACCGGAGTCCATATCGGACTCATTTTCGGCGCATATTCCTTTTCCATGTCAGCGATGCTGCCTTTTATCGGGCGGCTTTCGGACGCATCCGGGAGGAAGCCCTTTATCATGATCGGGCTGTTTGCCTACTTTGTCGCGTCTGTGGCATTTATGTTTTCCACAAATGTCAACACCCTGATTCTGATACGTTTTTTTCAGGGCATTGCAGCCGCCATGATTACACCGGTGGCAGAGGCATATATCGGTGAAATCACGCCGACCGGAAAAGAGGGATTTGTCATGGGTCTGATGAATGTGGCTTACTGCGGCGGATTGTCCGCGGGTCCTTTCATCGGCGGGGTCGCAAAGGATGCCTTCGGTATGCAGGCATCTTTTCTTATCATGGGAATGATATGTCTTTTCGGCTTTCTGATGAGTACAATTTTTCTTCCGCCCCGGAAACAGGAAAAGCTTATTGCCAAAAGCGTTGTTCCGCTGCGTTACAGCGTCATTTTTCAAAACAGACACTTCGCGGGGCTTTTTCTGTTCCGCTTTGCCTACAGCATCTGTCTCGCGATTGTCTGGTCATTCGCGCCGCTGATAGCAGACAGGGAATACGGATTTTCCGGCACTGCCACCGGCATTGTGATTATGCTCGGCGTATTTGTCAGCGCGGTGATGATGACGCCGATGGGACATCTGGCAGACAGATTCAGCAAGCGGATACTTGTTGCGGCAGGCGGTCTTGTGTCGGTCTGCGCCATGATTTTCTTTACATATCTTCACGCGTCCTGGCAGCTTTACGCGGTCAGTGTGGCCATCGGTATCGGAAACGGTGTTTCCATGCCTGCGGTCATGGCAATGACGGTTATTCTGGGACGCAAGAACGGGTCCATGGGCGCCATCATTTCGCTTCTGATACTGGCTGAAAGTATGGGCGCGGTTGCCGGTCCCGTGCTTGGCGGCGCAATAGTGGATATGCTGGATATGAAAGCCGCATTCGCCAGCGGCGGCGCAGTCATGCTGCTGGCAACTCTCTTGGCACTGTCTCTCACCTCGGGTTTCCGTAAATTTGAAAAAGCATCATAGCATCGCAAACCGTGAATCAGATTTTAAACCCGCCCTGCTTTCGGGTTTCAGCCATCACCGCTACATGACCAATTTAGTTTTTACAGAATTAATCGCTGCTCAACACACTAAATTTCTTGAAGAAACTTAGTGTGCAATCTGCCCGGTCTGTATTATTCTGCAACATAAAAAACACTTTTGACATAAGTCAATGCAACCTGGGAGATTAAAGATTAAAAATAAAATTAATCTGCGAATGGACATTCCGGTATTTTAAATTTTCGTGTTTTCTTTGTGTTTTTTCGTGTCCTTCGTGGATAAAAATTCCATTTTCTTTAAACCGTCATTGGGAGGAACTGCTATGAAATGTCCGGGACAAGACACAAAATATTGGAAGCCGGGGGCAATTTTTGAGGTCAAATGCCCGAAATGCGGCGTCAGCGTGGAGTTTTTCAAAGATGACACCTCTCGGAAATGCGGCAAATGCGGACACCGATTCGTGAATCCCAAGATGGATTTCGGATGCGCCGCATATTGCCCCTATGCGGAACAGTGCATGGGAACGCTTCCCGAAGAAGTGACCGCGCAGCGCCCCGACCTTTTAAAAGACCGGGTTGCCCTTGAAATGAAGAAATATTTCAAGCGAGATTTCAAGCGTATCGGACATGCCACAAAAGTGGCGCGCTACGCGGAGCGCATCGGCAAAAGCGAGCAGGGAAACATCGCTGTGATTTTAATCGCCGCGTATCTCCACGACATCGGCATTCACGAGGCAGAACGGAAATACAACAGCACTGCCGCAAGGTATCAGGAAGAAGAAGGTCCGCCCATTGCACGAGATATTCTGACCCGCCTCAAGGCAAAAACAGACCTGATTGAAGAAGTCTGCGATATTGTGGGACATCATCACCACCCGCGCGCCGAAGAAACGCTGAATTTCAAGGTGTTGTATGATGCGGACCTGATTGTGAATCTTGAGGAAAATCATAATGAAAAAGCCATGGATCCGAGCCGTCTGGAGGGAATCATCGCCAAATCTTTTCTCACCGAGAGCGGACGGAGTGAAGCGAGAAATGTCTTGCTGAAGGAAATAGCATAAAGTAAGTGATGTTATTCCCTCTCCCTTGAGGGAGAGGGCAGGGTGAGGGTGAGAACGGAAAACCCAGCCCTTCCCCTCACCCCGGCCCTCTCCCCAAAGGGGAGAGGGGGAATATTCTTAACTCAATGGCATTGCTTGCTGAAGGAGGCAAAATGAAAGTCTTACGGAAAATCATCGAAATTGACGAAGAACGCTGTGACGGCTGCGGCGCGTGCGTGCCGAACTGCGCGGAGGGCGCGTTGCAGATTGTGGACGGCAAGGCGAAAGTCGTGGCAGATGTATTTTGCGACGGTCTCGGCGCGTGTCTCGGCGAATGCCCCAACGATGCGCTCCATATCGTTGAGCGGGAAGCCGAAGAATTTGACGAAAAGGCTGTGGAGACATATCTTTCTGAAAAAGAGAAGGCGGAGAAAGACAAAGCCCCCGCAACTCTGCCCTGCGGATGTCCCTCAACGCAGATTCAGACTTTTATGCCAGCGTCTTCCTGTCAGAGCGCAAATAAACCCGCTACGCTTTCAGGCGTGGAAGGCTCGGCATTGTCTCACTGGCCCATACAGATAAAACTCATTCCGGCAAATGCGCCTTTTCTGAAAGGCGCGGACATTCTGGTAATTGCGGACTGCGTGGCAGTGGCGTATCCCAATCTGCACAGGGATTTGATACAGGGAAAAGTCATTATGATGGGCTGTCCGAAATTTGACGAGGTGCAGGATTATGAAAGCAAATTTGCGGATATTTTCAAAACCGCAGGCGTCAAAAGCGTGACAGTGGC
Organism: Desulfobacteraceae bacterium; assembly: GCA_020049595.1. GTDB lineage: Bacteria > Desulfobacterota > Desulfobacteria > Desulfobacterales > JAIFKL01 > JAIFKL01. The sequence continues at coordinate 26 of JAIFKL010000181.1, read as the reverse complement.
TATTATGGAAGTGCCGTGCTGTGCGG
>JAIFKL010000226.1 GCA_020049595.1 Desulfobacteraceae bacterium | reverse complement strand
TTCAGGAAGATACCGGCGTGCGGGGAGAAGAAATTCGCTACGGATGTTCGTGGGAAAGGATTTCAACCTCAAAACTCCACGATTATCCGGGTAAATGGACGGTCAAATTTTATTACGACAACAGGCAGTATTGGGAAGGAAATTTTGACTTCTCGGCGGACCCAGATACGGCATTTGAATTAAGGGAGTTTTTATTAACCGAAGAAACACCGAACAGTGACTGCACGAAGCCGAAAGCTTCAACTTATAAATTCAAATGGTACAGCCCTGCAAATGTGCTGATTCAGGAAAACCCCGGGAAACGTGACAAGTCCAGCGACGGATGTTCATGGGGAAGTATTTCCACGGAACTTCTCAATAAATACACAAGCGGCAAGTGGAGAGCGGAATTTTGCTATGACGAGCGCTTTTGTACAAAAATATATTTTGATTACTCAAAGTGAGGAAGAAAAATTTTACCACGAATAACACGAAAGAAACGAAAGCCACGAAAGAAAGGAACTTACTAAAATTAGAAAAAAATAATTTCGTGGCTTTCATACTTTTCGTGTTCTTCGTGGTAAAAAAAGGGAGGAAAAAAATGATGAAAAAATGTTTCTTAGCGATGGTGGTAATGTTGGCAGCGGCGGCTGTCGTTTGCAGCACATCGGAAACAGCCGATGCAACCGGCACCAAAATTACGTCAGATCTCTGGATCAGAGCCGTTATTCACACCGAAGAAAAAGGCAATATCGAAGCGGTCTGGAAAAAAGGCGGCGAAGACAAAACCGTAGCAGGGGATCAGGTTTTCTGGGGATATTTCTATGCCTCTCCTTCGGATGTCACCTGGGGCAGTTCGCAAAACCCCGATTTGTTTGTCAAAGTATGGATAGATCACGGCGGGCGCATTGATGTCAATTTCTTTCATGTGTCTGTACCGGATATAGAAGTTTACTCGGATTATCCTTATGACGGCATTCCGGATGAACAGGATACGACCACCATGACAAGGAGATATATCCGGCATTATTACCAAAACGACAAAAGCTACACAGAAGAAAAAAATGAGGACGGGAATCCGCCCTCAGGATATGTCGCTTCCGGAAATCCTTCAGGCTATGTCACCATCAAAGGGCTTAAAATCGGCGCAATCATTGACACCGAGGAAAAAGGCGCAATCGAAGCGATATGGCGTCAGGGCGGCGAAGCCACTACCGCAGGCGGACACAGGGTTCTGTGGGGGCATTTTTACGCAAATCCCAGCGATGTCTCATGGGGCAGTTCAAACAATCCCGATCTCTTTGTCAAAATCTGGTTTGACGCGACCGGAAGAGTGGACGTAAATTTCTTCCATGTTTCCGTTCCTGATATTGAAATTTATTCTGATCTCCCTTACGACGGCGCATACAACAAAAAGGGAACCACCATTTTGGATGACCGCTACACCCGGCATGAATATTGGATAGACGCTGATAATCAGACGCCGGTTATTGCCATTGAGAGCAAACAGCTTACTGCCGAAGCGCCGTTTAAGGTGAGTCTGGATGCCTCCAAATCTTATGATCCGGATGGCAATATTGTCAAATATGAATGGAAGCGTCTGGATAGTGCCTCAACATACAGCGGCAGCACCGTGACGATGGAATTTGCCAATGCCGGAACTTACACGGTTCAACTGACAATAACGGACAATCAGGGGCTTCAGGATGACCGGAAAATCAGTATCACACTGACGATTCCGGGTCCGAGCAGCGGAGAATTTGAAGTCGCAGATTTGTTACTGACCACCGAAACCCCGGGCAACAACTGTGTGAAACCGACAGCGCAGACGGCTTTCAATGAGAGCGTGAAACGGGTGATTGCATGGGTTCTGTACCGGAATTTTGAAGGCGGAAAGAGTTATTCCGTCAAATGGTACGCTCCGGACGGCTCGCTCGCGCAGACAGATGTGGGCGAGTCCCGAAACAGCACACTTGAAGGCTGCTCATGGTTCAGCATTGCCACGGCAAAACTTCAGGAATACGCGCCGGGTCAGTGGCATGTGAAGTTTTACTATGACGGACAGGAAGAAAAAGATGCGTCTTTTCAGTTTACTTCTAATTCATGGGGAAAGAATTTTGAGATAAGAGAATTTGTTTTTACAAAAGAATCTCCCAATCAGACGGACTGTGTGACACCGACAGCCAAGACTACTTTCGGCGACAGCGACAGCAATGTTACGGCATGGGTGTATTATCGCGCTTTCACTGCGGGAGACAGCTATATGTTCAGATGGTACAGCCCCGGTGATATTCTTGTCAAATCGTTCAAAGGAACATTTAATGATGATAAAGATGTGGGCGGCGGCTGTGCATGGACAACGCTTACTGTCGGAGAACTTCAGTTGTACGACTCTGGGCAGTGGCGCGTGGTGTTTGAATACGAGAAGCAGAATTATAAAAAAGAAAGTTATTTCACTTTTACTTCAAATCTGCCCAAGCCTGAATTTGCTGTAACTAAATTCCTTTTTACGACAGATTCTCCGAAAACAGACTGCACAGAACCTTCGTCATCCCGGACATCGTTCAGCGAAAGCGATACGCAGGTGACAGCATGGGCGGGCTTCAAAAATGTCGAAGCCGGAAATAAGTCTTTTGAATTCAAATGGTTCAATCCGAGCAATACCGGCACCATCGCCGATCATACGCATAAAGGAGATGCACAGACCATTAACGTCGGCGAAGCCTGCGCTTGGGGCGCGGTGACGGCGGAAAGACTCAAAGAATACGACCCGGGCAAATGGCGTGTGGAGTTTTACTATAACAGCAAGCTGTATCAGACCCAGTATTTCGACTTCTCATATCAGAGAAAATTTGAAGTCACAGATTTTCTTTTCACCGACACCGAGCCATCGGCAGCAGACACGGAAAGCGAATGCCGTCTCAGCGCGTCACAGACTTCTTTTAATGAGAGCAAGACTTATGTGTTTGCATGGGTCAAGTATAGCTACTTTGAAGCCGGTAAGTCGTCTTACTTCAAATGGTACAACAAAGACAATGAATTGGTCTGGGAAAGCCAGCCGGTTTATCGGGATAAAACCGTCAGAACTTCGTGTTCGTGGCAAAGTCTGGCAACAGAAAAGCTCCATGAATACGGCTCAGGAAACTGGCGCGTGGAGTTTTACTATGACGGGCAGAAGTACGGCTCAAAGGAATTTTCTTTCACTTCAAGCAATCCGAGCATGAATTTTGAAGCAAAAGAATTTCTTTTCACCACGAATTATGAATGCGATGAGTCTGAATGCGAGAAGCCTGTGTCCCGCACCTCATTCAGCAAGGATGACACGAAAGTGATCGCTTGGGTGCATTATTTCTTTTACAAAGACAATAAAAATTACGAATTCAAATGGTACACCCCCGCCGGCATTCAGATCACCGGAACCGGAGAACATAATCGTGAAGCGGTCAGAAACGGATGTTCCTGTTCAAGTCTTTTAACTGAAGATATGCGGAAATACGGCTCGGGCCAGTGGCGCGTTGAGTTCTACTATGACGGGCAGAAATCAAAGGAAGGTACTTTCAACTTTACTTCCGATGTCTCAGCGGTGAAATTTGAAATCAGCGATTTTACTTTCACCACACAGTATGAAAGTTCGGGAGATAAAGATTGTGAGGGACCCGTTTCCAAAGTTTCCACTTTCAATGATGATGACGAAAAAGTGATCGCATGGGTCAAATACAGCAATTTTGAAACCGGCGAAAAGAAATATATGTTCAAGTGGTACAGCCCGGAAAACAGCAGCGAGGCTGCTCAGATCAATCAGAGTACGCTTAAAAATGATCTGGGGAACGGGTGTTTGTGGGCAAGCATTCCGCTGGAAAAGCTTCAGGGATACGATTCCGGCACATGGACCGTGAAGTTTGACTATGACGGCAAATCTTACGGAGAGAACACCTTTACTTTCCGCTCCAAATATTCGGACACGGAATTTGATGTAACGGAATTTGTCTTCACAAAACAATATGCTGAAGCAAACTGCAAGAGTCCTGCTGTCGCAGAGGATTTCACCGAAAGCGACACAGAAGTGATTGCCTGGGTGCGGTACCGCAATCTTGAGCAGGGCAAGAATTACGAGTTCAAGTGGTACAACCCCAACGGCGATGTGATTCAGACCAACACAGGGATGTCCAAAGATGAAACTATCAAGCGCGGCTGCACATGGGTAAGTATTGCGAAAAAAGAACTTCAGAAATATCCGAAAGGCAGATGGCGTGTGGAACTGTGCTACGACAAGGGCGAAAGCTGCTGGAATAACTACTTTAATTTCAAATAAAAAAGAGATTCTCCGCTTCGCTCAAGGGTCTTGTCACCCTGAGCGGAGCGAAGGGTCTCAGAGCGTGTTTGGAAATTAGTATCAGTCCCGCAGGGACTTCTGAGAATAGCCCGGCAATTCATTGCCGGGTATCGAACACAAATAAAAATATCAATCCGAGTCCCGTAGGGACGACTGATAAACGAGATTCAGTCGTCCCTACGGGACTTGAAAACGCTGCTCGGATACTACACCCGGCAATGAATTGCCGGGCTATTCTCAAAAGTCCCTACGGGACTGAAAAGTGAATAGTTGTACTAATTTTTAAACACACTCTCAGTAAAACGGGTTTCAAACCCGTTCTACATGACAGAGATAAAGTTTATCACTGCTTCTGCACGACTGTCATTTTTTTTACCGCATCCAGAACATCCAGAACGCTGATTTGTCTCATACAGGCTGTTGTGCGGCACTGTCGTTTAAAGCAGGGACTGCACGGCAGACCGGCGCGGATAATCTGATGCCCCGAACCGAAGGGTCCGGTTCTACAGGGCGCGGTGGGACCGAAAATCGCTATGACCGGCTTTCCCATAGCCGCGGCAAGGTGCATGGGACCCGTGTCTGTGGAAATGAGAAAAGCTGTTTTCTCATAAAGCGCAGCCAGCATTTTCAGGCTTGTCTCACCAGCGAAATTTAAGACATTTTCCTGTTTTTTTGGAGACAACATGCCGGAGATCATCCGTTCAACGCTTTCCCTGTCCTCGGTGCCGCCGGTAAAAATCACCGTGACATCGTATTCCTCAATCAGCCGGTCCGCCAGACGTGAAAATTTGTCTTCAGACCAAAGCTTTGTCTCCCATTTCGCCACCGGATTGAGGGCTATAAGCAATCGGGAGTTTTTCACGCCCTGCTTTTCCAAAAGCGCATCTATGCTCTTTCGATCCGCGTCCTGAACCGGAACATCATAAGCAATTTCTTTGGAGTAAATTCCGACAGCCTCAAGCAGCATGAGATTTCGCAGCAGCGCATGAATATTCATTTTTACAGGCGGCATCCGCTCGTTTAAGAACAGGTAGCTATGCTCGTCATGCGCCATGCCTTTGTCGTATCCGATTTTGCGTTTTCCTCTCGCGAGCGCAACCAGAACGCCGCTTTTGAGCAATGCCTGAAAGTCGAAAATCAGGTCATAGCGTGTGTCCCGCAGGTCTCTGATGAAACGGCAAATTTCGCCTATTGTCTCTTTCCGTGAGGGACCGAACAGGTCTTTTATCCAGCGTTTCCGCTTTGAGAGCAGGACACGGTTCAGCGCGCGATGCCCTGCGATAAGCGGATACGCGGCTTCTTCCACAAGCCATGTAATACGCGCGTCCGGGAAATGCTCTCGGAGCGCGTTCAGCGCGGGAAGCGTATGAAGCACATCTCCGATGGCGCTTAATTTTACGATAAGGATATTAAGGGGTTCGGGGTTCGAGGTGAGAGGTTCGGGGTGAGCAAATTCCTCTGACCCCTGACCCCTCACCTCTAACCTCTCACCTATAGAAAGCACTTCTTCCGCCATCTCATAAACCATATCCGCCGTGACGGCTTTCATGCAGCGGTGATCTGCTGGGCAGTCCGGTTTGAGGCATGGACTGCAAGGCGTCGGAACACGCACGACAAGGCTTTTCTCACTTGCCGGAGAGGTGGTGAGATGATCGGTTGAGCCGAAAATGGCAATCTGCGACACATCCAGCGCGGCGGCAATGTGCATCAGTCCTGAGTCATTTGTGATGAAAAGCCGGCATCTCTCAATTAAAGCAACGGCTTCCTGAAGGCTTGTTTTTCCGCAGAGATTGACGCAGTTTTTTCCTACGGTCTCGCAGATTTGCTGTCCGAGTAATTCTTCGCCGGGTCCGCCGAAAACGAGAATACGGAAAGGCAGGATATTTCGGAGTCTTCGGCACAGTTCCGAGTAGCGTTCAGGAAACCACCGTTTGGCGGAGCCGTAAGTCGCACCGGGATTGATTCCCAGCAACGGTTCTTTCTCAGATATGCCGAAGCCGCGCAGAATTTCGCCGGCGCGGCTCCGGTCTTTTCTGCTGATCGCGAGATGCAGCTCATTCCCGTCAGTTTGCAAGCCCGCGCCCCGCAGGATTCCCAGATAATAGTCAACCTGATGAACCTGCTTCATTTCCTTAGTGCAGGGGACCGCATGAGTCAGCAGCGGGGTTCTGCCGTCGGTGTCGTAGCCGATTCTGACGGGGATTTCCGCAAGAAATGTGATTAATGCGGCTTCAAACGCATTCTGAAACAGAATCGCGGCATCAAAACGATAAGATTTCAAATCTCTTGCCAAACGGAATTTTCCGGCAAATCCCTTGTGTCTGCCAGTCGCGTCATAAATCAGCACTTTGTCTATATACGGGCTGTTTTCAAACACCGGCGCGACCCAGGGCTTTGCAAGCATGGTGATTTCCGCGCCCGGAAAATTCTTTCGGATTGCGCGAACCGCCGGCGTCGTCATAATAGCGTCTCCTATCCAGTTCGCAGACCGGATAAGAAGGCGATTGATTTTCTTCTCATTTCCAAGCCGATGCTTGGGAGAAAGAATATGATTGATTTTTTTTTCTAATTGTAAAAAAGTTGATTTCAAAGCAGTAGCATTCCGTTTTCAGTTTTTTCGTTTCAGTACATAAACAATTTGATTTTCAGCAGATCGCAAACTTCTTTCTTCAAGAAACTCAGTTTGTTGAGCAGTGATCCGGAGTGCGTCATCTTATTAAAAACGGAGCAAGGCGAAATTTAAGCTTTGGCGCTGCGTTCTGTTTTCTCGCTCCGAATCAGTCGCTTATCAGCGCGGATGATACCCGCCCCTTTACCGCCCGCCATGAACTCCGAAAAAGATAGACAAAGCCTATAACGACAAGTCCTAACAAGAGCCATTCATCAGCGTTCAGAAGTTCAAATGCCCTGTAACTCCCCAAACTGGCAAACCGGCTGTGACGGATTTTAAGTCCGTCAGCCAGAATCATTGCTGTCAGAACAATGATGCCGACCATGACTACATAGCCGAACAGGGGAACTAACCACACGGTCGCCAAAGCAAAGCACAGGGTCAGCAGGGGAATCAGCAGATCAATCTTAAAGGGATATGAGAGCATAAAGACAGGAGCGCACGCGAGCATTGTCAGCACTGTCCGCAGAAGCAGCCCGGGCAAGGGGTTCTTTGTCGCTGTCTCTGTACCTGTTTCAAACGGTCTTGTCTTTAGGGAGACAAATTCGGCAATCTCCGCAAAATTATCTCTTGTGCAATACAGGATCATCACCTGACGCCATCGGTTGCGGAGGATGATAACCTGTCTGCGCTCATGGCAGTCAAGGGCAAAAATGCTTTTCCATTCCGCAAACACCGCTTCCTGAGAAAGTCCGATCATGCCTGTACCGGCTACGCCGGGTTTTCCCGCCAAAATTCCGATGATAATCGCCAGCCGGTTGGCAGTACGGGCAGTACGGCTGAGGGTTTCACATAATACCCCGTCATTGTTCACCGTAAATCTGAGGAGCATCCGATTGCCCAGTATGACCAGCATCACAAAGAGAAACAAGAGAAAGAGCAATGCGCTTGTTGCTGCTGTCAGAAGCAGTATGGGCAGGATTGCGTCAAATTCTCTCTGAACAGCAAAGAGAAACGTAAGCAATGCGCCCATCACGCCGCCGGAAAGAAGACATACTTTCAGCATCATCTTCAGCATGAAAGGATTGCTCACCAGCGGAATTGAAATTTCCCATACAAACTGCGTTTCAGAATGTTTTTTTGTCATAATAGCTGTCTATAGTAATCCGATTTTGATTTTTTACTGCATATTTTCTGCATATACGCCGTATTCCGTTTTCGGATATCTGTCTGTGTCCGTCTGTGTGTGTCTGCGGCAAAAAAACCAAAAACAGATCAGTATATACCACTTAATTTGAAAATTTGGAAGATTTTTCCTGTCCGGGCGGACGTCTTCCGAGCGAATCCTGTCGTTTTGAGCGGAGCGGTTACGCTTTGCGTTCTTTGCGCCTCTGCGAGAACATTATCTCTCGCAAAGGCGCAGAGAGCGCAAAGATTTTTTTATAAAAAGTGTTCCTTTGCGCCTTGGCGAGAAACCCAAAAAATGTATTTGCAATAAGTTCAAATGGTTATCGCAACATAGTGGCACGCCGCCGGCGTGCCACTACATATTAATCTTCCTGAAGTTCCTTCAAACCCGCGTAGTAGTCCAGCACTTCCGGATTTCGGAGCGCATCTTTGTTGAGTACCGGTTTGCCCTCAATAACCTTCTTCACCGCAAGCTCCACTTTCTTCATATTGAGGGTGTAAGGCACATCAGGTACTTCAAAAATTTTCGCAGGCACATGCCTCGGCGAGGCATTGACGCGAATCGTATCCTTGATCTTCTTTTTGAGTTCCTGAGTCAGCGAATATCCCGAAGCCATTTTGACAAACAGAATGACTCGCACATCGTTTTTCCAGTGCTGCCCGATCACAAGACTGTCGCCGATTTCTTCAATCTGTTCTACCTGACGGTAGATTTCCGCAGTGCCGATACGCACGCCCCCCGGATTCAGCGTGGCGTCAGAACGCCCGTAAATGACGACGCCGCCCCGCTCGCTGATTTCGATATAGTCACCGTGCCGCCAGATGTTGGGATACACGTCAAAATACGCGGAATGATACTTCTCGCCTTTGGGATCGTCCCAGAAGTAAATCGGCATGGAGGGAAAGGGCGCGCTGCATACTAATTCACCCTGTCGGGCAATAAGCGGCTTTCCGTCGTCGCCGAAAGCCTCCACCTTCATTGCCAGCCCTCTGCACTGCAATTCGCCGGCATACACAGGTCCCATGGGATTTCCCAGCGCGAAGCAGCCGTTCAGGTCTGTGCCGCCGGAAATCGAAGCCAATTGAAGGTCCTGCTTGATTTCCTGATACACAAAGTCAAAGCCCTCGATGGAAAGAGGCGAACCGGTGGAAAGAACCGCCCTCAGCGGGCTGAGGTCATATTCTTTGCCCGGTTTGACGCCTTCATTCTGAAGCGCGGCAAGATAACCCGCGCTGGTGCCGAAAACCGTGATTTTCTCATCCTGCGCCATTTTCCAAAGAGAACCGGCTTGGGGATGGAAGGGATTTCCGTCAAACAGAACCAGCGTCGCGCCCACACCCAGCGAGCTGGTCAGCCAGTTCCACATCATCCAGCCGCAGGTCGTAAAGTAGAAAATCGTGTCCTCACGCTTCAAATCCGTGTGCAGAACGAGTTCTTTCAGGTGGTGAATGAGAATGCCGCCAGCGCTCTGCACCATGCACTTGGGAAGACCGGTCGTACCGGAAGAATACATGATATAGAGCGGGTGATCAAAAGGCAGTTGCTCGAATTGGATTTTCAGACCGGATTCAGAAGATTTGAAATCGTTGTAGTAAACCGCTTTCGGCACCCGGCTGATGTCCGGTTTCTGCTCGGTATAAGGCACGACAACTACTTTTTCTACCGAAGGAATTTCTTTCAGAATGTTCGAGATGCGTTCAAGCGAATCTAATTTTTTTCCCTTAAAAGAATAGCCGTTAGCGGTGAACAGCACTTTGGGTTTGATCTGTCCGAAGCGGTCAAGCACGCCCTTGATGCCGAAATCCGGCGAACAGGAAGACCATGCCGCGCCGATGCTCGTTGCGGCAAGCATCGCGACGATGGTTTCCGGCATGTTCGGCATGAATCCTGTCACGCGGTCCCCTGCTTTTACGCCGACAGCTCTCAGCGATTTGGCAACCCGAGCCACTTCATCATAGAGCTGCGCGTAAGTCATTCTTCGGGGTTCGGATTCTTCTCCTTTGAAAATCAGCGCGGTTCGCTCATCCCGGTATCGAAGAAGGTTTTCGGCAAAATTGAGGCGTGCGCCTGAAAACCATTTTGCGCCGGGCATTTTATGCACATTGTCAATGACTTCATCGTAGGGTTTTGAAGCTTTGATGCCGACAAAATCCCATACAGATGCCCAGAAATCCGGTATGTTGTCAACCGACCACTGATAAAGACCGGGGTAGTCATTGAAATTTTTGCCGTATTTCTCATTGATGAGATTCATGAAACGGTACATATTCGTCTTTCTGATGCGTTCTTCCGAAGGCTTCCATAAGAGTTTCGCCATAATTCATTCCCTTTCATCTATTTAACTTTAAACATATTTCTACCGATAATTTTGTTTAATCCATTCAGGATAGCGATATTTCAGCATATATAAGGCCCACATTCCCTGAACGGTTGTATGTGCATTCGCGCCTTGCTGTTTCCATTGAAAACGCAGAATATCCGGTCCCCATCCGTGCCAGTCCGCAGACCAGCCGCCGTCGGTATCTTGTTTTGCGATGATGCGCTCTACCCAGCGGGGTCTTACGAGATCAGGCCTGCCCACCGAGAGCAGAAACGCCACCCGCTGAAGATAAAGATCGGTCACGCGAATATCCCATATTGCTTCAAAAGCAATACGCTCGGAAAGATGATCTAAGAGCGTATCTACGTCTTCGCCCTGATATTTCCAGTAAGCATAGAGCGAGATAAGCTGATGCGTCAAGGATCCCCAATGATGGGCATTTTCGGAGAACATACTTGCCTTTTCTTCGGCGTTGAGCGGAACCGCAGCCGGCGCAAGCGCGTAAAGTGTCCATCGCTGGTAGTCTTCCAACTGATCTGATTCCGAGCGGGTCGGAGGCTTTATTTCTGCGCTTTTGTCTGCCAGACGCCGCCAAAGACTATCTCCGGGTATTTCCAGATATATTTCCACAATGCGCCGGAGTCTTGCTTCTTCGGACATATCCGCCATGTCGTCAATCATGTGGATGAGAAAAAGATTCGGTCGTTGTGTCAGTTGTCCTGTTCTCGCCGTCATCCACGCCGTGCCGAAGAGCATTGAGTCATCCAATTGACTCACAAATTCCCTGTAAGATTTGGAGCGGAACGAGAAGTTATTGTCGAGAATCAAAAAAGTGCTTATCGAGAATGAGATAAAACAAATCGCCAGTATGCTCCAGCCCCGCCATTTCAGTTCCAATATCGTGGAGATCAGGCGATTCTTTTTCTCCCCGCGCTCGCTCCCACATTTTGGGGGAGAACGCAGTGTTCGGACGCTCTGTCCAGAAGCGGACAAATCGGGTGTATCTGTCTGATACGGCTTTATAAACAGTCTTCAAAGGCTCTTTATTCATATCTGCAAAACAGGGACATGGCGCATGTATTTTTATGATAACTCATACCGAATCGCTGTCAAAAAAATATAATCGGCAGAGCGGGGTTACGTCCCCGCTGCCGTAGGCTGAGGACAGAATACTCATTCGTGACAAAGCACATCATCGCCGTGATGAATGAGACAAAGGTTGTTTTACTGACAGATCGTTTCATAAACAGCAATTTGCCTTGTCCACCGTCTGAACCCTGATTTTCAGGATTAAAGGATTTTCATGATTGCTGTCAAGCCAATCGGACATGCTCAATTTCATTGACAAGCTGAACAGGCAAAACACAAATCAGGAAAATCCTTTAATCCTTTAATCAGGGTTCAGACATTTTCCTGAAACTGCTCAATTTCACTGACAAGCTGAACAGGCAAAACACAAATCAGGAAAATCCTTTAATCCTGAAAATCAGGGTCAAAAATGAGAGTTGAGAC
>JAIFKL010000066.1 GCA_020049595.1 Desulfobacteraceae bacterium | reverse complement strand
GCTCCAATTCTACGGATGATATTGCCTGCTGGTTCATTGACACGGCATATAACGAGGAAAGTTTTTTTGTCCGACATGCGTATTTCACCGGTGCGGACAAGCCCTATGAAAATCTGAAACGTGCGCTTTTGGCGGAAATAGACAAAGATGCGTGGGAATCTCTCTACGCCACGGAAAGCAGAGCCTTTGCTCCGCCAGCCACGGGAAAAATTGCGGTGAAGCTCATCAATCACTACGGCGATGAGGTATTGAAAGTTTACGAAATTTAGGATATTGTGTTTCTCGCAAAGGACGCTAAGATCGCAAAGGGTTTTAAGAATATTATTAAATATTTTTTTAAAAATCTTAGCGTTCTTAATCTCTTAGCGTCCTTAGCGTGCTTTGCGAGAGAAAAAAAATTCTCGCAAAGAACGCAAAGAGCGCAAAGATTATAAGAAATATATTTAATTAAATTTTAATATGTTATATTTTTTATCTTAGCGCCCTTAGCGTACTTTGCGAGAGATTATTTTTTTTCTCGCAAAGGCGCAGAGAACGCAAAGATTATAAGATATTATTAAGTTATTAATCACTTTTTTACCTTTGCGTCCTTGGCGTGCTTTGCGAGAAAAAATAATGTCTCGCAAAGGCGCAAAGAACGCAAAGATTATAAGAGTTCAGATAAGGAAGAATAACAAAATGTTAAGTCAGATTTCAGACACTTATCCGAAGGCAGAAAAGATTCAAATCGCATTGCTCCGCCGCGCCGGCATCGCCGAAAGATTTTCAAAAATACGCTCGCTTTCCCGGACAGTCATTCAGCTTTCACGACGAGCAATATCGCGAGCCAATCCCAAGTTAAGTAAAGAAGAATCGAATCTGCTTTTTATAAGGCATCATTATGGCAGAGATATAGCCGACTGTATTCATAACTATCTGAGAAAAGAAATAAATATGAAAGATTCTGACATATTGGCAGCCATAAAACCTGTGGCGGCGGCTTTTGAAAAATTAGGCATATCTTACTATATCGGCGGTTCTGTAGCCAGTTCCGCTTACGGCACCGCGCGCGCCACTTTGGATGTGGATATAGTATCAGATTTGAAAATCCTGCATGTTCATTCTTTGGTCAAACTGCTTGAATCAGCTTATTATATTGATGAAGATATGATTTTGGATGCCATCCGAAGGTGTTTTTCGTTCAACCTTATCCATCTTGAGACAATGCTGAAAGTAGATGTTTTTATTCTCAAAGACAGTTCATATAACAACGAGGCATTCCGACGAAGAAGAAAGGAGACATTGGACGAGGAACAGAAGTCTGCTGAATTTTATCTCGTGTCTCCTGAAGATATTATTCTCAACAAATTAGAGTGGTATCGTCTGGGCGGCGGCGTGTCCGAGCGTCAGTGGAATGATGTGCTGGGAGTCATTAAAGTGCAGGAAAATTCATTGGACAGGCATTATCTCCGACATTGGGCATCCGAGTTGAAAATCAGTCATTTATTGGAACAGGCATTTTGTGATGCAGGAATAAAATTTTAATCTCCCGCAAAGACGTAGCGGTGTAATCTACAGGGATTGTGTGTAAGCAAGGATTACGGGATCGCCAAGTAATCCCTGCTTATACACAATCCTTGTAGATATGACGGATGATGCGCCCTTGGCGTGCTTTGCGAGAGACTATTTTTTGTTTCTCGCAAAGTACGCTAAGAACGCAAAGAACAGATGAACGGCGTGTAGGAGGTATTGTATGGCAACTCACCTTATAATAGACGATAATCTGATTGAAAGAGTTCTGGCAATCGCAGAACAGAAAACAAAAAAAGCGGCTGTGACCGAGGCTTTGGAAGAATATATCCGCCGACATGAGCAGATCAAAATTATTGACTTATTCGGAACCGTAGATTTTGATCCCGAATATGACTATAAAATTCAAAGGAGTAAAAGATGAGGGTGTTGGCAGACACTTCTGTATGGTCATTGGCGCTGCGGAGAAAATCTCCCCCTCAGAATCCTTTTGTTGCAGAACTTATTGAGCTGATTCGAGAAATGAGAGTGCAAATGATCGGGCCTGTCCGTCAGGAACTTCTCTCGGGAATCGCTTCCCAATCTCAGTTTGAAATACTTCGTCATCGTCTGGCTGCGTTTCCGGATACGGAAATCAGCACATCGGATTATGAACTCGCCGCCGGATTTTTCAATATCTGTCGGGGAAAAGGAATTCAGGGGTCGAATACGGATTTTCTGATCTGTGCAATTTCAAGCGCACACAAAATACCGATTCTGACAACAGATAATGATTTTAAAATGTTCCAGAAACATGTTCCGATCCGTTTACATCTCCATCGTTTTAAAGGGAAAGAAGAATAAGATGATTTATTTATAAGGATTGCGGCGTATATTTTCAGGGATTGTGTGTAAGCAAGGATTACGGGATCGCCGAGTAATCCCTGCTTATACACAATCCTTGTAGATATGACGGATGATGCGCCCTTGGCGTCTTTGCGAGAGACTATTTTAGCGAGAAACTACATTAAGGAGAAAGGAAAAGTGACAAAAAAAGAAAAACAGGCGGTTATCGTGTATTGCTCACCTTCTGGAAGTACGCGCCATATTTCGCGGGTGGCAGAGAACAAACTAGAGGAAATGAAGATTCCCGTTTCCATGTCCGATTTGGGAAAAAGAGAAGATATGTCTCCGATTTTTTCGCAGATTCGGGAAGCAAAAAACAATGTTTGTCTTTTTATCGGTTCGCCGGTATATGTCTCACACGCGGTGCCGCCGGTGATGAAGTTCATCTCGGAACTTCCCGAAAATACAGGTGCTTATGCGGTTCCATTTGTGACTTGGGGCGGCGCATCCAGCGGCATTGCGCTTTATGAAATGGGAACGGCTTTAAAAGCAAAAGGATTCCGTCTCTTGGGCGCGGCAAAAGTGCTTGCCCTTCATTCTATGATGTGGCAGTCAGAATCGCCGCTCGGTGAAAGTCATCCCGATGCTCAAGATGATAAAATGATTGAAGAAATTGTCGCAGGAGTTATGAAAAAACTGTCTGAAAAATCGCCGAAAGAAATCGCTTTGTCGGATTTGGCATATCAGCCGAAACAGGTTCATGCGGAAATGGAAAAAGTGACGCTGGAACTTGCCAAAGCACACATGCCACAGCGGAAAGTTGTCGAGGAACTGTGCAGCAAATGCGGGGTCTGCGGAGAAGTCTGCCCTGTCGGCGCGGTGAGTTTTTCGCCCTTTCCCGAATTTGGCGGAAACTGTATTCTCTGCTTCAGTTGCATGAGAGAATGCCCCGAAAATGCCATCAAAGCTGATTTCTCTCCCATTGAAGCGCGAATCAGAGCCAGAGCCGAAAAGCTTTCGGAACGCCCCTTTACGAAAATATTTCTGTAGGGCATGAAATGCCCGCATTGCTACTACAAATATCTCGCCCCTACGGGGCTTATTCATAATATTTCTGTAAAAATATGCAGGTGTTCAAGGAGCAATTTCAAAGCCCCGTAGGGGCGAGATATTTGTAGAAAAAATGCTGTCTTCCCGGAGACGCCGAACTCCGCAGGAGTGAGATATTCATAATATAGTATCTCGCCCCTACGGGGCTTGAATACCTATCAGCTATAAAAATATACCATGAGATCAACATCTTATAAAAATGCCTTTCGCCTTGAAACGCAGGCGGAAGACGTATTTGAACGACTTTATGCGCTTGATCCGGAACTGACAGAATGGACTTTGATGCAGGAAGCCGGTTTCGGCTATGCTGTTGCCGAAGGCTGTCTTGAACTTGCTGAAAACACAGACCCGGCGCATCTCCCGAATCATCTGCCGAGTCATCTCAATGACTACTGCCGTCTGGTGCGTGAAGCCGCAGAAAACGGCCCCACGCTGGGCAAGATCATGGCAACATATCTCACTCCGGTATTCAGACACGGAACAAATGGCTTTCTTGAGCATTTTTTGCACACAGTTGACATCATGCTCACCAAGGGCATCTATACCCTGAACCGCCCTTTGGAGGCAATGGCGGCGATTTTAGACGCTGGAGACACGGCATCCGGCGATGTCTATCTCAATCTGCTCGGACAAGCTTTTTCGCATGAACTCAGCTACAACCAGAGCCTGCATCTTTCTTACAATCTGCCGACTGCCGTGCTGTCTTTTGCGCCTTCAAAACGCCTGTGGCAGACCGAGACACTCCGGCGAGTCATAGAAAGGGATTTCCGTCTTGCAGAGCCTTTTCTGGAAGGCATGGAAAAAGGTCTGCACCTGCTTTCAGAAGCGGCGCTGCATGATTTTGTCTCGTCAGGATTGGAAAAATTTCAAAAAAGCCCGGAACTGTGCAAAAATTTTCTGTCTTTGGACTCAAGGCTCGGCATTGAGACATACACGGAAATGTTAGTAACAGTTTCTTTGTCTCAGGTTCGGCAGCAGTTGAATCGCTATTTACAGGCGAGGGGTAAGGGGTTAGTGGCCAGGGGTCAAACATCCCCGAACCTCGAACCTCTCACCCCGAACCCCATATCCGTCTTCTCGGACGGAAAGTTCATCTACCTGCCCGATGAGATCAGCCTCTTCGAGAGCAGAACGGAAAATATCAATCTTTACAAATGCCTGACAAAACTTGAATCTGCATATTATGAATTCGGCACCTTTGACTTTGACCTTGAAAAAGTCATTGACTCGCTGGCTGAGAAGCAGACAGTGAGAGAATCCCCTGACCTCTCACCCCTTACCCCGTACCCCGGATCCGACGCCGAGCAATTCTTCCGCCTTTTTCCGATGCAATCGCTCGCTGCGGATTTGTTTACGATTTTCGAGCAGGGACGCATTCGCAAAATGCTGAACCGCTTTTATCCGGGTATTGTCAGACAGGCATTTCCCCTGCTTCAAAACGAAGCCCGGCGTATTTTCAGAGAAGAAGAAACCCTTGCGCCGGTCTTTTTTTTATATGAAGCAACAGTGCTGGGAATGTCTCCTGATGCGGAGTTATTTTCTCTCAGCCATGCCGTAAAAGAACAGATAGAGAGAATAGCAGAACTATTTGAAATGATGCTTGAAGCAAAACCTCTTGTTGAAACTGCTGCGGAATTGGTTTTCCGAGTTTACGGAGACATGGAAAATCTCATTGACAAGAATGACTACAAGCCATTGAAAACGCCTTTCGGCTGGAATTTCCGGCATGATCTTTTCTTTTCTGTGTTCAGAGATATTGAGGAGAGCGCAGAGACAATAAAAAAAAGGCTTGAAGCAAAAGGCATTAAAGCTTATAAATCCGATATAAGAAAACATCTTATCGAAAAAAACGGCAGGATTTCCGCCGAAGATATTCAGAAAATCGTGCAATGCAGAACGCAGAACAGCGATGGTGAAGCCGGGCAAGTCGGCATTTCTCTTGAAAGTCTCAGAGAAATTCTCGGAACCGCAGAAATGCCGCATCTTGAAATTCAAATGCCGGATGAGTCAAATGTTTTCTGGCATAAAGAATGGGATTGCCGTCTCGGAGATTATCTCCAAGACCATGTGCGGGTGCTTGACAAGTTTATAAACGGCGTGGAAAGCGATTTTTATTTATCCGTGCTGACTCGCCAGCGGGGATTGGTGAAGCAGATCCGTCATGCCTTTGAACTCCTGAAACCCGAAGGCATAACGCTTTTGCGGCAATGGATAGAAGGAGATGAATTTGACTACCGCGCCCTGCTGGATTTTGCCATAGACAAAAAAGCGGGTGTCACGCCTTCGGAGCGTTTGTATATCAAGCGTCTCAAACAGCAACGAGATGTGGCGGTATTGCTCCTGACTGATCTTTCCCGTTCTACGGCAAATCTGGTTCCCGGCACGCAGTCAAGCGTTTTGGATATTGAAAAAGAAGCAATCGTTTTGTTTTGCGAGGCGCTGGTCGTTGTGGGCGATGCCTTTGCTGTCGCGGGTTTTTCAGGAACCGGCAGGCTCGGTGCCGACTACTTCAGAATCAAAGATTTTGACGAGGAAATGAGCGATGCGGTCAAGGCGCGGATCAATGCCATGTCGCCCCAGCGAAGCACCCGCATGGGCGCTGCTATCCGTCATGCCGCATTCCGATTGGAAAAAGTCCCCGCAAAAGTGCGCCTGCTGCTGATTCTGAGCGACGGCTTTCCCAATGATGCGGACTACAAGCGGGAATATGCCATTGAAGACACGCGGCGGGCAATATTTGAGGCGCAGGCGAAAAACATCCATGCCAGAGCGATTACGGTGAATCTTGTGGGAGATGCGAAATTAGATGAACTTTACGGCGCGCTTCACCACAATGTCATATCGGATGTCCGGGAACTTCCCGACAAGCTTCTGCGGATTTACAGCTCGCTGACACGGTGATAGTTTCTCGCAAAGTACGCAAAGAAGAAAAGCTAATAAAAAAGTTTTCCTTTGCGCCCTTAGCGTTCTTTGCGAGAAATAAAATGCAACCATTCAATAATATAAGGAAATACAATGAAATTCAAAGTAGTAAATACCATCAAAGAAAATCCGATGCTTGATATGCCGAATGTCATTCTCACGGGACACAGCGCGTGGTATTCTGCGGCGTCAGATTCGGATGCGGAATTTTGGAACAAAGCAACGGAACAGGTGATTCATGCCCTGAAAGGCGAATGGCCTCTTTACTCGGTGAATCCGGGCGTAAAAAAGAAATGGCTTGAAAAATGGGCATAGCATGACAATTACTTTTCAAACATCCTGATAGGTGACAAATGGATAACTTGCTTACATTTCTGATTGTCGGCGCGGCAGCAGTTTATGTTGTCAGAAGTTTTTACAGAAGTTTCAAAAAAGGCGGAAACTGCGCCTGCGGATGTTCATCCTGCGGCAGTAAATCCGCCTGTGAAAAGCCGCCGGAAAAGGCAGCGGTGCAAAAGCAGTGATTCGGAAATGTCATTCTGAGCGAAGACAGCAGAGACGCAAGGCATTGCGTCTCTATAACCTTAACGCCGCCGTCTTGTTCCTATTTTCAAATTGACAAATTCAAGGAATAGGTGTAGTGTTTCTATTTAAGACAGATGTGGATGGCGATGCCGTTCACAAATAAATTTACAATAATTTCATATAGAAACGGATTTTCTCCGCTATGATCTTATCTTCGAAAAGATTTTTTTCATATTTTCTCATTCTTTATCTGACGCTGCTCTGCGCGTGTGTTGCAAAAGAAAAAGATGAAAAAAAGCCCGCGCAGAAAAACAGAGCCGCGCCGGTACGTGTTGCCCAAGTTTTGGAAAAGACCGTTCCCGTGGAAATACGGGCTATCGGCAATGTGGAAGCCTACACGACCGTGGCGGTCAAGCCCCGTGTCGGCGGCATGATTGTCCGGCAGTTTATCCGTGACGGTCAGGATGTGGAAAAAGGCGATCCGCTGTTCAGCATTGATCCGCGTCCCTTTGAAATCGCGCTGAAAGAATCACAGGCAAGGCTTGAAAAAGATGCTGCCCTGCTCAGAAAAGCCGAAGCAGATGTGGCTCGTTATAAAAAGCTGATTGAGAAAGACGCGGTGACGCAGGAGCAATATGACCAGACGCAGGCAAATCTCAGCGCGCTCCGGGCAACCGTCAGGTTAGATGAAGCCGGCGTGGAAAACGCACGGCTGGAACTTGACTACGCGGCAATCAAATCGCCTGTTTCCGGAAAAGCGGGCGCGATATTAGTGCATGAGGGAAATATCATCAAGGCAAACGATGACCGTTCCTTAGTCATTATCAACCAGATTCAGCCGATATATGTGAGTTTTTCCGTGCCGGAACAGCATCTTCCCGCTATTCTCGATTATATGGCTGAGGCAAAGCCCCGGGTCTTTGTTTTTATCTCAGAAGATGAGACATCGCCGGAAAGCGGAGAATTGGCAGCGGTTGACAACACGGTGGACAAAAGCACCGGCACTGTACGCCTGAAAGGACTTTGCGCCAATTCAGACGGTATGCTGTGGCCCGGGCAGTTTGTGCGGGTGATTCTCAGGCTTGCGGATATTGAAGGCGCACTGGTTGCCCCATCGCAGGCAGTACAGACCGGCATTGAAGGGCAATATGTCTATGTCGTAAAACCCGACTCGACCGTAGAAATGCGCCCCGTAGTCATCGGAAAGGTCACGGAAAAAGAAACTGTGATAGAAAAAGGCGTCAGCGCAGGTGAAACGCTTGTTACCGACGGACATATCCTGCTGGTTCCGGGCGCAAAGGTGGAAGTCAAGGAAGTGAGAAATGAGAAGTGAGAAATGTAGAGAGAAAAGGTTCTCGCAAAGGCGCAAAGTCCGCAAAGAAGATATGACAACTTTTAAACCTTTGCGCTCTTTGCGTGCTTTGCGAGAGACTTCATCGCTTATTTCCGATATAGTCTTTTATTTTCAGTCTCGGCACAACATAAAGAAGATATGACAACTTTTAAACCTTTGCGCTCTTTGCGTGCTTTGCGAGAGACCTCATCGCTTATTTCCGATATAGTCTTTTGTAGGGAGAAATTATCATGAACCTTTCCCGCATATTTATCACCAGGCCCGTGATGACAACACTCGTCATGTCAGCGATTCTGATTTTCGGTATCATGGCATATCGCCTGCTGCCGGTGAGCGATTTGCCCAATGTGGATTTCCCGACCATTGAGGTCAGCGCGTCCCTGTCCGGGAGCAGCCCGGAGACTATGGCGGCATCTGTTGCCACGCCTTTGGAAAAAGTCTTTTCCACCATTGCCGGTATAGATTCCATGACTTCCGTGAGCAGTCAGGGCAGCAGCCGGGTTACCTTGCAGTTCAGCCTGAATCGCAATATTGACGCCGCCGCGCAGGATGTTCAGTCCGCGATTTCTTCGGCATTGCGTTATCTCCCTTCGGATATGTCCAGCCCGCCCTCGTTTCGGAAAGTCAATCCTGCTGCCCAGCCCATTCTTTATCTCGCGATCAGTTCGCCGACCCTGCGCCTCTCCGACGTGAACGAATACGCGGAAACCCTGCTGGCGCAGCGCATTTCTATGGTCAGCGGCGTGGCGCAGGTCATGGTTTACGGCTCTCAGAAATACGCGGTGCGGATTCAACTGAATCCTGATGCAATGGCAGGAAGGGAAATCGGCGTGAATGAGGTCGCTGATGCGGTGCGCCGCTCAAACGTGAATCTGCCCACCGGCGTAATATCGGGTCCCATTCGGGAATACACCGTCAGAACAGACGGACAACTTACAAATGCCGAGTCATACCGCCCTCTGATTGTCTCATACCGCAACGGCGCACCGGTGCGGCTTGAGCAAATCGGACGAGTCATAGACAGCGTGGAGGAGAACAAGCGGGCAAACCGCTATAACGGCGTTCCGGCAATTGTCTTAGCCATTCAGCGTCAGCCCGGAACCAACACGGTAAAAATTGTTGACGACATCAAGGCATTGCTGCCGCTTTTCGAGAAACAGATTCCCGCGTCCGTCAAAATGGAAATTCTTTATGACTACTCCAAAGCTATCCGGGACTCGGTGGAAGATGTGAAATTTACGCTTTTTCTCACGATTTGCCTTGTCATTCTGGTGATTTTCCTTTTCCTGCGTAATGTCTCCGCCACGATTATTCCGGGGCTTGCGCTGCCCCTGTCCGTGATCGGCACTTTTGCGGTGATGTATCTCATGGACTACAGCTTGGATAATATCTCGCTCATGGCGCTGACGCTTTCCGTAGGTTTTGTGGTGGATGACGCCATTGTTATGCTTGAAAATATTGTCCGGCATATTGAACAGGGGAAAGCGCCGAGAGAGGCGGCGCTTGCCGGCGCGGCAGAAATTAGTTTTACTATTCTATCCATGACGCTTTCGCTCGCGGCGGTCTTTATTCCCGTGCTGTTCATGGGCGGCGTTGTGGGACGGCTGTTCAACGAATTTGCGGTGACCATTATCGCCGCGATACTGATTTCCGGTTTTGTCTCACTGAGCCTGACGCCCATGCTCTGCAACATCATGCTGCGCCCCTCGTCAGAAGTGCGGCACGGAAGGCTTTACAAAGCTTCGGAACGGGTCTTTGACGGAATGCGCTATGTTTATCAGGTTACACTTAGGCAAACCCTGAAACACCGCTTTCTCACGCTGTTTTTCTCTCTTTTGCTGGTGGGCGCGACGGTCTGGCTTTTCGGCATCGCGCCCAAAGGTTTTCTGCCTTCTGTTGACAGCGGACAGATTCAGGCAGTCACCGAAGCGGATCAGGGCGTTTCTTTCAATGCCATGTATCAGTATCAGAAAGCGGTGTTGGATATTGTCTCCAAAGAACCCGATGTGACCGCGGTGATGTCTCTTGTCGGCGCGGGCGGACCCAACCGCGCCGGCAATTCAGGCAGAATGATGATCCGCCTGAAACCGAGAGAAGAGCGAAACCTCAGCGCTGATGACCTCATTCGGAAGCTTCGTCCCCAGCTTTCCGGTGTGCCGGGGATTCGGACCATTCTGCAAAATCCGCCATCCATCAACATCGGTGCGAGAAACAGCAAGGGGCTTTATCAGTTTACGCTGCAAAATCCAGACACTAAAGAGTTGTATCACTACGCAGCCCGCTTTGAAGAAAAGATGAAAGAACTTACGCTGCTCCAAGATGTGAACAGCGACCTTCAACTCAAAAATCCGCAGGTGAATATAGCCATTGACAGAGACAAAGCCGCCGCGCTGGGCATTACCATGCTTCAGATCGAAGATGCGCTGGGGACAGCTTACGCGTCCCGGGATGTCTCCACGATTTACGCGCCGAACAATACTTACAGCGTGATGATGGAGCTTGCGCCGGAATACCAGAAAAATCCATATTCGATTTCAATGCTTTACGTGCGCTCTGCCAACGGCAAACTCGTTCCGCTTGAAACCCTTGCCAAACTTTCACTCGGTGTGGGGCCGCTTTCCATCAATCACTCAGGACAACTGCCCTCTGTGACGCTCTCGTTCAATTTAAGCCCCGGCGTTTCTCTGGGACAGGCCGTGGCGGCTGTGGAAGATTTGGCGAGAAAAAATCTGCCCGCCGCGTTCAGCACGAATTTTCAGGGAACCGCGCAGGCATTTCAGGATTCTTTCAAAGGCTTATGGATACTGCTCATCATGTCGGTGCTTGTGATTTACATCGTTCTCGGCATTCTTTATGAAAGTTTTGTCCACCCCCTGACCATTCTTTCGGGCTTGCCGTCCGCGGGTGCGGGCGCGCTGCTCACGCTGATTCTGTTCAAAGAAGATTTAGGAATTTACGGGTTTATCGGGATTATTATGCTCATCGGCATTGTGAAGAAAAACGCCATCATGATGATTGACTTTGCGCTCGAGGCGCAGCGCAGCAACGGGAAATCCGCAGCAGAAGCGATTTACGAAGGCGCGCTGATCCGGTTCCGCC
>JAIFKL010000390.1 GCA_020049595.1 Desulfobacteraceae bacterium | reverse complement strand
TTCTGGCAATTATTTTCTCAGCACTCGGCTTTCTGATATGGGTGGTTTATCTTCGCTATCTTCTTGCCAAAAAGACCATTGACAGCCAGACGGAAATTGACAAATTCCGTCTTCAGTTGGAATATAAGCAATACGGGGGCGATATGCCGCTTCAGTTGGAATACAATCAGAAAGATCAGTCCCAAAAACCCGGTATGCTCATCGGATGGGATGCAAAGAAAGCTTCTGAAAAAAAAGCAAGGGATGAAAAGAAGTGAGAAGTGAGAAGTGAACCACGAAATCACGAAAGAAAGAGAAAAACACGAAAATAATAGACCTCTTTCAAAACTCGGATTTGCTCCCTTGATTTTATTGGATAAAAATTGACTTTTGAAAGAGGTCTAATGATTCCTTTTCTTTTTCGTGCCTTTCATATCTTTCGTGCTTTCGTGGTTAAAAAAAGGCGAAAAGCGGGAAGTGAGAATCAGAAATATCAATTTCAAATTAAAAATGTTTTAAACATGCAAATTGCCACAACACACAAAAACACCGACTTTGACGCGCTGGCTTCCACGGTCGCCGCAACCGTGCTGTATCCCGGAACCATTCCGGTGCTGCCGCGCACGCTTAACCCGAATATCAAAGCATTCTTATCCATTCACAAGGATATTTTCAACATATACACCTCCGATGAAATTGATATGAATGAGGTGGAACGCCTGATCGTGGTGGATGTCAACCGATGGGACCGCTTGGACGGAATGGATGCCCTGAAGCAGAAAAAAGGAGTGGAAGTGATATTGTGGGATCATCACCTGCTCAAAGGCGATATACAGGCAAATCGCATCTGTCATGAAGAAATGGGTGCCAATATCACGCTCATGGTGCGCCAGTTAAGAAAACAGAAAACGCCTTTGACGCCCATGCAGGCAACACTTTTTCTCATCGGTCTGTATGAAGACACGGGAAACCTGAGATTTCCATCCACTAAATCCGAAGATGCCTACGCTGCCGCATTTCTGCTGGAACGGAACGCGGACCTGAGTATTCTCAACTCCTTTCTGCGCCAGCCCTACGGCGAAAAGCAGAAAGATGTTCTGTTTGAAATGCTGAAAAATGCGACAAAAGTTGCTATTAACGGATATGTCGTGGGTTTTAACAGGGTGGATATTGACGGGCATGTGGGCAATCTGTCCGTTGTTGTGCAGATGTACAAAGAAATTAATAATTTAGATGCTGCCTTCGGTATTTTTACCAATAAAGATCAGAGCAGATGTATGGTGATCGGGCGCAGCAGCGTGGAGAGCCTGAATATCGCAACTATCATGCGGAGTCTGGGCGGGGGCGGTCATCCGGGTGCGGGGTCTGCCATGCTCAAATCAGCCAATCCCGATGCGGTGGAAAAAATGATAACGGAGCTGATTGAGGGTAATCAGCAGGCATCGGTACAGATCAGCGATCTGATGTCTTTTCCGGTGATGAGCGTCACCTCGGGCACCAAAATGAAGGAAGTGGCTATGATGCTGAGAGAAAAAGGCTGTACGGGTCTGCCGGTGGTGGATGAGGGCAAATTGGTGGGCATGATTTCACGCCGGGATTTCCGAAAAGTCAGAAAAGAGTCCGCGCTGAATGCGCCGGTCAAAGCGTTTATGAGTACCGATGTTATGACCATTGCGCCGGGCAAAAGTCCCATGCAGGCTGCGCGCCTTATGGTGAAATACGACATCGGACGTCTGCCGGTGGTGGAAAACGGGAATATTATCGGGATTATCACCCGCTCCGACGCCATGACCTATTTTTATGATCTGCTGCCGGGTTAAGTACAGGATTTACAGGATTATGCAGGATTTACAGGATTATGCAGGATTGTACAGGATTATCAGGATTATGAAAGTTGTCAAATCTTAACAGGAGAGAAACGATGACCGACAAAGAAAAAAGCCGAAAACAAATCCTGCATAATCCTGTACAATCCTGCATAATCCTGTAAATCCTTCATAATCCTGCATAATCCTGTAAATCCTGTAAATCCTGTAAATCCTGTACAATCATGTATAATCCTGTACAACCCTGTCCGCAATCTCCACAATGCGCTCAATGAGAACCGACAGGTCCCAGTCCGACGCGGGATCAACCTCTGCCGCGCCCAGCGCGGGAATCACCGCTTTGTCCCCGAAAATATCATAGTCTTCGGTATAAAATGAACGCACCGGCGTCTGGTTTACGCCCTCCTCCATTTCTTTGGGATGAAGCAGATACAGCGAAATCACCGGCGATATGCCCCCTTCCTGCCGGCTGATGCCGTGTACATACCGCATGACCAAAACCGGAAGCTTTTCAAAAAAAACCGTGTCCGGAGGCGAATATTTCGCATCAAAAATCGCCAGCACACCCGGGGCTGTTTTTTGATGCTGATTTGCCGTAATTTCAAAAATATAATCCGGAACCCGCCGGGAATTGAAACCCGCGGGTTTTCCTTTTCGCCGGGATGTGTCCCAGACCCAGCCTTCCACATTCAGATAAGTTGCATCTTTGTTGGCGCTGCGATGCCTCGGAGACCAGATTTCTTTTTCATAATACAGCGTTATATGAATGCTGCCTTTTTCAAATTCATAGCGGCGTTGCGGATGTCCGAATTCCGAATCTGTCAGTGATGTCTCATCCGGACGCGGTCGGAAACCGAGTTTTTCAAGACCGTCAATGAGCTTGTAGAGACAGAAATATTCGTAAAGCTCGTCTATGGAACGCACCCCTGCCAATGCCTCCTCGTCAGACCAGTCAATGCCTCCCATCTGATACCAGCCGATAATTTTTTCAAACAGAATGCGGTAATGAAGATTTGCCTTGATCCAGGGCGTCAGAGACGGCATTCCCGGCAGAAGCTTTGTCACCGGAATTTTTATGTCAAGAATGGACATCAGATAATTGCATTTTTCCAACAGATGCCCGCATTTTGTTTTTCTCCCCTCAAAAAGTTCCCGCAGAGATGTTTTGATCTCCAGAGAAAAACTGACATAACGGCTGCTGTCCTCTGTCCCGTGCTCACGGCTTTTCACCTGTCCCGAAAAAGCCTGGTCCTGAATGCGGTCGCATTCTTTGCGGATTTCCGCCAGAAAGGTTTTAATACTGGTGAGATAGCTGTGAAGGACCTGATTTTCATAGACATTGCTGTCTTCCACCAGTTCGCTGACTTCCAATCTGCGGACGGTATAAGGCTGATCCTCAATCAGTGCGACGGCATCGTTTTCATCCTGTGCGGGAATCAGCAGATCCAGGTGTGAAAGCAGCCATTCTGCGGTATTGGCGTCAAAATAATCTGCGGGTCCGGGCATACAGATCACCCGTTTCGGAACAAGGCGGGTACAGTAACGGGCAATGAGCGTGGGCAACTGCTGTTCAAACAGATGCAGGCCTTCTTCCGCTTCTTTCAAAAGATAGGTGACTCTGTTTTTGCGTTTTCCCTGTCCCAGGGGCGCACGGGTCACGCTGAAAGCGGCGCGGGCAAGGGCGTCTGTGCGGGATGCCAGATAGCGTATCATTTCCCTGAGCCGTTGTGCCGTGATTTTTCTTGCTTTCACCTCAAAGGGTGCCAGTTCGATGAGTTGTGTCTGGCCCTGCCCCGCGTCCCGGATTTCTATGTCAAGACGGCAGGAGCCGAAACAGTTGAGAAAAAAAGCCTGATAGCGGTTATAGCCTCGTGATTCGGGATGCCATATATACAGTACCCTGTCATTGATGCGCTTGGAAACCGAAGGGGGCTTGGGCAGGTCGGAAATCCACAGAATCGGGCTTTCGCTTGTATAAGGCACCACTAATTTGAAACATATTTCCTCATCTTCGTGGATCCAGGGATATGTGTTTTCTTCCGCACTGCCGAGCAGGGGAATTTCAATGCGCTCTCCCTGCCGTTCTCCTGCCAATACTTCAATATAAAATCTGAGTTCCTGTAGAATGTTCATCATTGCTTCTTTTTTTCTGCCGCTGTTTTTTTTTGCCACGAATAACACGAATAAACACGAATTTTTTTATATTAGGAGTTACGCAGTTGAATCCCCCTGACAAATTCGTGTTTATTCGTGTTATTCGTGGCAAAAAGCCTTATCCCCAGAACGAATAGGAATTATGCGCCTGTTTTCCGGCTTCGATAATGCGGCGCAGCAGTTTGCTTGAACGGTAAAGCGAATTGCTCGCAGCAACCTCATGAAGTTTCTCAAGTCTTTTCCCGAAACCCGTACCGTAGCCTTCTATCAGCGGCAAAATATACTGGGCAATGGCAAAATCAATTGCCTGTTCTTCCATGAGAATATCCCGTGCAACCGAACAGTAACGCTTGATCGAATGATATTTTCTCGGACTGACAATCACAAAAGGAGAACCCTCGAAATCCGATGATTCTGTCTGCAATATCTCAATAATCTCTTTGAGAATATCTGTTTCTTTGCCTGCAAAATCGTCTTCTTCGGAACCGGCAAAAAAATCCTGCATATTATCAAATGTCATAGCCCCGTCGGGCTTCATCCTGCCGTTGTTGACGGGATTGGAATATTCATAACTCGGTTCAAGCCGTATCACCGGCACCCGGTCAATCAGACGGGGAGAAAGCCGCTCTGTTGTGTTGTCATTGTTCACGGTTCCGATAAAGCGCACGCAGGGGGGCGTGTAAAGAAATTTTTCATCGCCGGAGCCGCCGGTATCCAAACGCCTTTCGCCTTCGGGATCGCACATGCCCAGAAAATCCGCCCAGTAATGTTCGATAGGCGACAGATTTGCCTCATCGAGCAGCACCCACCGGGGAAATTCGGCAATTTTGCTGTCGGTCTGTGTCATATAAAGAAAATCATACAGACCGGTTCTGGCCTTCTGATATTGTCCTTTCAAGGGATTGAAATAGCCGAGAATATCCCGCTGGGAGGTCCAGCCCCGTGACACCGGAATCTTGAGAAGATTTTCATGATTTCCCAATCCCTCTGCCAGATAATGCACCACAGAAGTTTTGCCGATGCCCGGCGGGCCTGCCAGAATGGTCAGAAAACTTTGCTGAATACAGATAAGAAGATTGGCAATTTCATCGCAGGAGTAATTCCTGCCGCACTGTTCCTGAAGATAATCATGTATTTTGTCAACAAATTCTTTTCCGGTCCCGATAAAAGACCGGCGCTTGCTGTAAGCGACTGCCGGTTTGATGATGATTTCATTTTTCCGTGCATAGCTACCGTTGAGCAGGTCAAGATAGGTTTTGATTTCAGTGAGTCTTTCTTCAATATCCTCTGATTTGAGCTTTTTGATTTCCGTTTCGATTTTCCGCCGGGTCAGCTTCATAAATTCGATTTCTTTAACCAATTCCTCATACTGAAGCGATTTTCCGATCCGCTCCTCTATGGTCTGAAGTTCAAGGGTGCGCTCCTGTTCGTAACGGGTTTTTTCTTCTTTCTTTTTCTTGCTCAGTTCCTCAATTTCCTTACTGAGCTGATCTTTTTTTGCCCGGAGGAAATAGAGTTCTCTTTTGATTTTTGCGGCTTCTTTTTCCGCCTTTTCCTCAATATGCTTCAACTGGTCCTTGAAAAATTTTTCCTTGTTGTCTTCAAGATACTGTTCCACAATATTGAGTCCTTCGGCTTCATTGGTCAGAAAATTGTTGATAAAAGAAGCCTGCTGGTTTCCTGCTTCGAGCATTTCAGGAATGAGCCTGATGAGACGTTCCCGGCGTTCTCCGTCCATTCCGATCAGAATCTTGAGATTTTTGACCGCTTCCAACCATTCGGTGGCGGTTTTGCGGTTCAGCCTCGCGCTGCTGGAGCGCAGCAGATATTTGTTTCCCCAGGTGATCAGCCGGTCATCGGAAATATAATCCTCCTGATTATACGGAACGGATTTGAGCATATTCGTATTGAAAAGATAGCTCACCGGCGGCTGTGACAGGTAATCTTTGAAGGTGTCAAAGCGTATGACAAGGTGTATGACCGCATCTATGGAGACTTTGAACACATGATCCGGTTTCAAGCCCAGCAGCGGAGACTGCGCAGCACTGAGCCGGATGCCTTCTTCATCTTTTGTCCATTCAAAGGGACCGAAAATATGCTTGCCGTCTGCGATAAAAATGGAACGGTTGGGAAGGGGCGGAAGCGATTTGAGATAGGGTTTTTCCACATCGGGGAGTTCTTCCTCAATAATCGGACACATTTCAAATCGCTTCAAGGCTTCCGCGTCCGAACCTCTCATCCAGTATTTTTCAAGGTAGTCGTTTTCAATATATGCCTCGTTTTCATCTGCGCTGTATCTGTTGACACGGAAAAATTCATAATCTGCAAATCGTCTGTCTATAAATTCATATTCGCTGGATACCCATATTCTGCCGTTGTTGGGAAAATCCATGCGGTCTGCATGAATAAAACTGCCGTTTTCCGATTCATAAGCAATCGGGACCACAAAGCCGCCGCTCTGTGAAATGGGGCGGTCTTTCAATGCCAGCAGCATTTTAAGTCCGTTTGTTTTTATCTTGTCCATATATGCAATATCTCCTACAGGTTGCAGGTTGCAGGTAACAGGTTGCAGGTTGCAGGTTGCAGGTTGCAGGTAACAGGTTGCAACCTGTCACCTGTCCCCTGTTACCTGTCCCCTGTCACCTGCAACCTGTCACCTGTCACCTGTTGCTCTGTTAATATCAATAATCTTTGTATCTTCTATATAATCCAGGGTTTCATAGCGGGTGATCCGCATGAGTTTCTTTGTGATTTTTCCCATCTTGTCTATCTGTTCCTTGATAATTTTGATATATTCATATTTGGGATTATCCTCGGATATATCATCCAAAAGCAGTTGCGAAAAACCCATGACAGACTGCATGGGCTGGTTCAATTCATGGCAGATGGCGCCTGCCATTTCAAGCACGCCTTCAAGTTTTTCTTCTTCTAAAAGTTTGCGGGTCAGTTCCAACTGGTTCAGCGCGGACTTGATTCTTGCCAAAAGTTCGATCCGGTTGACCGGTTTGCGTACATAATCGCTTCCGCCGGATTCAAAGGCCTGCTGCAAGGTCTCGTCATCGGTGTTGGCTGTCACAAAAACCACCGGAACATCGCGGGTCTGCGGATTTTGCCTCAAAATTCTGCAAACTTCATATCCGTCCATTTCAGGCATCATAATATCCAAAAGAATCAGATCAGGCGGGCGGCTGCTATCTGTTTTTGACGATGCGATTTCAAGGGCTTCGGCACCGGATGTGGCAACGCTTATTTCATAAGCTTTTGTCAGTATCTCCACTAATACGCGGATATTCGGGGGTGCATCATCCACGATCAGAATATTTTTCCTGTTTATTTTTTCATTCATAAGCTATCTCCGGTGTCAAAAACTCTTTTCAGACCTCTCCCCAACCTCACCCCTCTCCGAAGGAAACCTCACCCCCCGGCCCCCACCTCACCCCCCGGACCCCTCTCCGAAGGAGAGGGGGAGAGGTGGGGGGCCGGCGTTTTGTTAAAGTCAGCGTTTTGTCAAGATAAAAATCGTGTCCAATTTCAGAACATTGAAAAGTTCCCACACGGTTTCCGAGACATTTTCGATGCGGATACTTCCGCCGTTTAATGCCATATCTTTATAAAAAAGCAGCAGTTTTCCGATGCCCGCGCTGCCGATATGCGTGACCGCTTTGAAATCAAAAACGGCACAGTTAATAGCGCTGATGTTGATTTCCCGAAAGCGGCGTTTCAGGATTTCTGCGCCGTGTTCGTCAATATCTCCCCGAATTTCAAAGCGAACCTGATTGTCGTTCTGCGTGATAGTCAAATCCATTTTTTTTCTCCCGCTTCTCAATTCTCAATTCTCAATTCTCAATTCTAAAACACCGACGCTGTTTTTGCCGATTTTTCCGAGTCGGCGTCAGGATGTTTTTTGAAATATGTAATGATGTGGCGTCCCTCTTTTTTCCATAAAACCTGATCCGCAAAACAGCGGATAAAAAATATCCCTCTTCCGCAGGGTTTAATCAGATTTTCCCTTAATGTCGGATCCGGAACCGCATCCGCATCAAAGCCGTCTCCTTCATCGCCCACTTCAAAGCAAAAGTCATTTCCCCACTGCCACCGGACCCTGACCGCCTTGTCCGGATTTTTGCGGTTTCCGTGTATCCACGCATTCAGCAGCGATTCTTCCATGACGATGCGAAGGCGGAGCATGGGATTTTCATAGCCCCGGCGATGCCATTCCTGTTCAAATTTTTCATACAACGCCGCGGCATTGCGGCAAAGTTGTTCGGCATCTGCCGGATGCCAAACCGCCTCAGACGCATTCTGAGCGTTTTCAATTTCCAGACCGAGCATGGTAATGTCATCAGCCGAGGTGTTTTTTGCTGCCCTGCCGGCGGCACCCGGTATGACGATTTCATCGCTGATGTCGGCAATGTGTGCCAGCATTCTTTCCATGATTTCTGAAACCGGTGTTTCTGCCGCCGCTTCCCCGGCAATCGTTTTCAACTCCGCCGATGTAATCATTTTCTTCTTTTTTCTGACCGGCATCTCGGTCAGACCGTCTGTATAGAAAATCAGTCTGTCTTTTTCCTCCAACTGTATTTCTCCCGCAGAATAGACAATTCCGGGTTTTACGGCAGCGGGAAGATTGGTCCCCGCGGCTCCGACGACGGGTATTTCCCGAATCTCGTTTCCCCGTATCAGGAGAAAGGGCGGATGTCCGGCTGAGACATATCGGAGAACAAGTGTTTCGTGATCTATCTCCGCGGTCAGCGAGGTAAAAAAATCTGCGCTGTCAAAGAGCTGCGAATGACAGATTTCGTCATTCAGTTTTGAAAAGACCGCCTGGGGAGAAAGCCGATGCTGTGTCTTTAAAATAATATTATGAATCAGATCTGTCATAATACTGCGTAAAATACAACTGACTTCATGACCGGTTCGGGGTTCGGGGTCCGGGGTCCGGGGTGACCCCTGACCCCTTACCCCTGACCCCTCACCTCCTATCATATTCCGAACCAGACAGTGGTCCCCGCCTTCCGCATAACAGGGAACAGAAACAAGATGTGCAAAAAGCGTCAGTCCCCGTGAAATATCCGTATGACGCTGCACCGTTCCGTTTATCATTTCAAGCAGCTTTTTGGCAAGGCTGATGCTGATTTTCTGCTTGGCAATTTCCTGTTTCAGCAAAGCATTAGCCTTTGAAAGACGGTCCCGATGGTGTTTCAGTTCCAGATGTATCCCGACCCTTGATCTGACAATAGCGGGGCTGAAAGGTTTTGTAATATAATCCACCGCGCCGAGTTCAAAACCGTGCGTCTCTTCCTGTTCTTCACTTCTGGCAGTGATAAAAATCACCGGAATGTCAGAAGTCAGGCTGTCTGCTTTCAGGCGTCTGCATACTTCATAGCCGCTGATTTCGGGCATCATAATATCGAGCAGAATCAGATCCGGGATTACTGATCTTGCGATTTCAACGGCTTCGGGTCCGTTTGTACATGCGCTGATTTCATAATCGGGCGTCAGGGCAATCTGAAGCAGCCGGATATTTGCCGGCACATCGTCAACGATCAATATGTTGGGTCTGGATGATGCGGTCTTCATTGTCTGTTAGGGGTCAGGGGTCAGTGTCTGACCCCTGACCTCTCACCCTAATCCCTCACCACCGGAAAAAAAGCCGCAGCCACAGCCCCCGGACCGCAGCAGGCACCGAGCGCAGCCCCGATATGCGACATGTAAATATGCTGACAGTTCAATTCCTGTTCCAGAAAACCCCGCAGCACTGCGGCCTCTGCCTCGGCACCCGAGTGCATAATGCCGGCTGTTATCGGCGTCTGCAAATCAGACAGACTGCCGAGTATCAGTTCGCCGAGCAGTTTGCGGGTATTCCCCGCGCCTCTGACAAAATCAATTGCCGTCAGATGACCGTCCCTGAGCGTCAGTATCGGCTTTATGCCGAAAATATCCCTGATACGGCCCAGGCTTCCTGAGCCTTTGAAGCCCTTTTCCTCAGGGAGATATTTGAGCGTGTCTGCGGCCACAAAAACCCTCACAGTCGGAATAATCCTGAGAATATGCGCCCGCAGCTTTTCGACAGACCAGCCGGCACCTGCTTTCTGACAGGCTTCCATGACCACAAGCCCGGTCCCCAGCGACAGCAGACGGCTGTCAATCATCTCAATGCGGGCATTGCGCCGGGGATTTTTCCGGATTCTGACAGCAGCAGTTGCAGCATGATGAAAGGCTTTGCATACATCTGAGGATATAAATACACCCAATATGTCCTCATCTGCAAGAATTTTTCCGAACAGCCTGTGAAAATCCGCTTCAGAGGGCGGCAAAATCTGCGGCGGCATATCCGCATCAGCCATGATACGGTAAAATTCTTCGTTTGTAATATCAGAACCTTCCTTCCATGTTTTATCATACATCATGATTGAAAGCGGCAACACCGTGACATTTGCCACACCTTGCATATCCGGGGACAGGTCTGCGCCGCTGTCCGTGATAATCCGAATACCGGCTTTTTTTTCCGAACCGGGGATAAGCATTCCCTTCTGAAACAGATACAGAAGATGTTTATAGGTCTCAAGGTCGGTCATGCAGCTCGCGTCCAAAATTTCTCTGACCGTGCCGTACTGCTGCACCAGCGCCGCAATATACACAAGCCCGCGCCGGTCCCGGATTCCTGCTGCCTGTTCGGAAGCCTCCGGATTAAGGGCGAGCATTTTTTCAAAAGACGCGGGTCTGAGCCTGCTGAGAACAGC
This sequence comes from Desulfobacteraceae bacterium, assembly GCA_020049595.1. Taxonomy (GTDB): domain Bacteria; phylum Desulfobacterota; class Desulfobacteria; order Desulfobacterales; family JAIFKL01; genus JAIFKL01. The sequence goes on along the minus strand of JAIFKL010000390.1, from coordinate 9,601 downwards.
GATTTCATTATCTCCTTCGGCAAAAAGAACATTCAGATCCTCTCTGACCGTAACCGGAACAGGAAAGATAACAGGATTTACAGGATTTACAGGATTTACAGGATTTTGTTGAGCCTGTCGAAATACAGGATTTTTTTCATTCCTTTCGCTGCTTTCATCCCTTTCGCGGCTTTCGTTCCTTTCGTGCTTTCGTGGTTCCTGCTTTTGCGGTTCCTGCTCAACAAAGTGGTCCTGAAATATCCTGTAGAGCGCTTTTTTGCCGAAAACCCTCCCGTGCCAAGCATGGACCAGCTTCCCTTTTTCAAAATAAACAGCGCATGGTGTCTGTCTGTTTTTCACGAATGTCAGCATACAGGTCGTTTTGTCATGTTCGGCTTTCCTCAGTGCCTCTGTCAGCACGGCTGCGATAAATTTCGGGGGATGAAACGCCGGTGCCGGTGCCGCCGGGGCGGAATCCGTCCCCGGAGACCGGGGTTCCGACGCCGCGCTCACAATACCGGCATCTAACAGACGCATCAGCAGCGCCCCTGCCCGGATGCTGCTCATACCCGCTTCTGTAACAAGTTTACGCACCGGCAGACCTTCGGCGATCAGTGCCGAAAGACTTTGCAGATTTTTTTTCCCGCAGTCTTTTTCTATTTCCGGGGGAATATGCCGGGACCTGATATGCAGCACCTCATCTGCATTCTCAATCCGATAATACAGTTTTGCGCTTTCCAGCGACATGCTGCTTGCCCGCAGCAGAAGGGCAGTGTTGCTTTCTCTGATCTGCCTGACCGTATCGCTGTTTTCATGTCCGTAAAAATCCAGATGTCCCGCGTCTTCGCCGATCAGGGAAAAAACAGCTTCTTCGCCGGCAAGATGCGCCGTTTCTGCGGCAATGAGTTTTCCTCTGTCAAAAAAAATCTTTCCTTTAATCTTTCCCGGAGGAAAACTCAGATGCAGTTCCCCGCTTTTGCAGTTGAGTTCGGCAATTCGCACCGCATCATAGAGACTCATCTGAGAAAGTTCGGCTTCAAAATTGTTCAGGGACCGGAATGTGCGGGCTTTGGCAGCCGCGTGCATGACTTTTTCGATCTGCGCGAGCAGGTCTTCTGTTTTAAACGGCTTGCAGACATAGCCGTCGGCTCCGCTTTGCAGTCCCTCGGTATGTCCGCCGAAGCTGAGAACAGCGTCTGATCCGGACATTAAAAAAACAAAAGGAATGCCTGCTGTATCGGGATGCTGACGCAACTGACAGTGGAATCCTTTTTCCGAGCGCAGGAATGAGCCCTCGGATATGACAAGCATCCGCTCCCTTTCTGCCGGTAAGATATTGGGTGAGCGAAGCGATCTGTATAAAGCCGGCAGACCTTCGCTGCTGAAATATTCGGCTTCGAATCCGGCATCAGCCAGTTGCACCTCCAGTAAATTCCCCATGATGGGATCATCTGTGATGATGTTCACTCTGCCTTTCATTCTGCCCCCAAGGATTGAGAAGTGAGAATTGAGAATTGAGAAATGAACACTTCTCAATTCTCAATTCTCAATTTTCAATTCTCAATTTTTTTTCCGCTTCTGTTTCTGACTGCTCTTTCAATTGCTTTACTGATGATGCGTTCATTCATGACAATGCGGCTGATGTGTTCAAGCATTTTATCCGCGGTCCGCTTGAGCACAACGTCTATTCCAAACTGTTTTTTCCCGATACCGGCACTGCTCGCTGACGCTCGAAGCTCGGAGCTGCTGCCTGCCGAGCCGCGAGCGTCAGCGAGCATCAGCTTTGCCGAGTCTGATGTTTCGTTCAAAAGTCCTTCCACTTCCTGTTCAATAGGGTCCGGCTGTTCCAGTTCCATTTTCAATAAATCCAGCAAATCCTGTTCCTCTGAATCCCCCTGTGAGCGACTTAGCTGTGAGCGACTTCGCTCACACGGCGACTCCCGGCTTTGCAGTGTGAGCGCAGTCGAACACGGCGCAGCAACTCCCGGCTTTGCAGTGTGAGCGCAGTCGGTGTGAGCGCAGTCGGACACATTCTCAGGGGGACGAAGCCGGTAATCCGGCGGCTCATCATCTAAGATCATGCCGAGATCGGATTCGTCTCCGAAAGTCATATTGTCAAGAAGTTCTTCAATATGCGAAGCCTGTGTTTCCCGAAAAGCCTCCTGATAGGTATCTTCATAATTATCGGAAGAATCAGTCATTATATCCGAACCCAGCTTGAAACATATCTGCCCTTCTTCAATCCCCTCGTCTATGTCCTGAGACAGGGCTGATGTTTTTGCGCCTGCCCCGTCTTCATCTTCATAAACACCGAGGACAAAAGTTTCTTTTTCTGTCCGCTTTGCGCCGTGTTCCGGAAGGGTCTCTTCCTGGCTTCTGTCGCCGGATTCCTCAAATTCGGAAATCGTGTCAAGGAGTTCGACAATCTGATCTTGGCTCTCGGAGAGGATATTGTCTTTTTCGTCAAAATCATTGACCGTATTCTCACCCTCATCGGCAACCAGCGCGTCCCCATCTGTGAGTTCGATAATTTCGGCGTCTTTGCCGGCTGAAATGACGGCTGAAATGACGGCTGAAATGAGCGGCGGATTTTCCGGTTCCGGCGGCGGCTCTCCATCCGCATCGGCAACATACCGGTCTTCATTTGTGAGTTCGACAATTTCATCTTTGCCGGAGGAATCAGAGCGGCGAGCGTCAGCGAGCGGTGAGAAGTGCGGGGCACCCTGCCTCATCTCTGCCGGGTCCGCATCTGTATTTTTTTCATACCCGTTCCGGTTCAGGTCCGTAATCTCCGCATCTGTGACAGTCAGCTCATCAAATTCATCCGATTGTAGGTTGGGGTGAGCTTGCGAACCCCAACAATTTGAACCTAAGTGAGAAAAGGTTGCCTCCCCTGTCGAAACAACGGAAGTGCTGGGCAATGTGCGCTTTCTGCTTTCGCTGAAATCCGGCTGCCCGGTTTCTTTTCCAAAGAGGTCTCCGATTTCCGAATAAGGCAGGCTGAGTTCATCGGCAAAATCAGACGGAGTTTCAACACGCCGCTCCCGTGTGTCAGACATGGCGTCGGCAAGCGGTGAGCGGTGAAAGCGGGCAGAGGTGCCGGTGCCGAGTGTTGATCGCTCAGATACGGCCCCCCTGCCTCCTGATGAGTGAGAAACGAAGTCGGCATTCTGATCCGGCAGAGCTGTTGAGATCATTTCTTTTCCCGCTGTTTCGGCAGGCTCAACAACCGCAAAATCGCCGATCTCGCTCTCAAGGAGCGTCAGATCATCGGCAAATTGAGAAGTGAGAAGTGAGAAGTGAGAAGTGACATCCGATGACCGATCTGGCATATCCGCTGTGGATTGAAAATTGCACGGCGGTGCCGCCCGCTGTGACGGTGTTTTTTTCCGCAGACCGGCAGAGAGCTGAGAATCGGGAATTGAGAATTGTTTTTCCCCATTTTCCCCAAGGTCCGCAATTTCGCTGTCGCACAAGGTCAGATCATCATTGAAGTGAGAATTGAGGAGTGATGAGCGAGTTCCCTGAGGGGAGATTTCTGATGCGTGAGCGGTGAGGGTTCGCAATTTGAGATTTGACAACCCCGCTCTTATAAAATGGTCAAAAGTTGTCAAATCGTTGCTGCCGGCTGTCCGCTGCCGCATCACTGCCTTCCGCACCCCTGCCAACTTTTTAAGGATGATGTCTCGCAATCTCATTAGAATCTCTCCCAAGATAACTGATACCGATTTGCTGTCAAAAACGGTGTTGGTCGTTCTGTTTTCAGCCGGGGGCGCTTTACAGGCAGTTTGAGCGATTTGAAAAATCGCTTTACAAACAGTGTTCTCCGTATCTGTTTTAAGCTTCGGCGCTTTTCAGTCGGTCTGAACGATTTATCTATTTTTAGCCGGGTGTTTTCAGCCGGGGGCGCTTTACGATCTGATAATGCCGTCCCTATTATGGGTTGGCTGATTTTCTGAAAATTATCATAACGGAGTGCGTTGTGTCAACGAAAGGATTATAAATTGAACACCTGCAATATGGGTATGGAACTGGATTGCAGAAGACCGGCTGCGAATTCAGTCGGCAATTATGAATAGTTAATTGAAGATTGTTAATTCATAATTAAAAAACCCTATATCATCCTGAAAATCCTGTATAATCCTGTATAATCCTGTTCACAGCGGGGGTCCGTAAGATTTGAAAACGATCTGCTCCGGGTCCGGAACGGGAAAATAGGCGACCGCGACCGTGCCGGCACCGCAACAGGAACCCCCGGAAGGACTCACCCGTGAAATGATAACTTCCCGGCAGTTAAACCTTTGTTTCAACTGTTCTCTCATAAACACTGCCCAGCCGGGAACGTCAGCGTGCATGATCCCGACTTTGACAGGAACTGCCGCATTGTCCAATCCCTGCTCTATCCATTCCAATATGCGGGCACCGGCATTTTTTCTCCCTCTGACCTGATCTATGACCGTGAGTTCTCCGTTCCATAAACTCAGGACAGGACCGACTCCCATAATTCGTGAAAAGACAGAACCGGTGCGTACCCGGGGGTATAAAAATATCCGTATCAACGGTATGATTTTTCTGATGTGCTGTGCGATTCTGCCGATTTCCCATCCTTCCTCTATCCTGTCAGCGGCTTCGGCAACCAGCAGACAGCAGGCCGCGGACAGTTGGCGGCTGTCTATGATTTCTATTTCAAAATGAGGGTCCGGGTCGGAGGGCAGACTCTGCTGACGGAGACGGCTATATTCTTGTGCATATTTTTTTTTGGCTGCCAGTGCGTTTTCAAAACATCCGCTGATTTTTCCGGAAGAAAAAATTGCAAGGATGTCTTTTCGGGGAATCATCTGTGAAAACATATCATGGAAATCTTCCGGGGTCGGTGCGCCGTCAATTGAAATCCCGGTGCCGCCGCCGCCGTAGGGGTAAACCCCCGTGCTTACCCCGCGGTCATTTGAAACCCCGGCACCGCCATTTGAAACCCCGGCGCCGCTATTTGAAACACCGCCGGGAGGAGGGTAAGCACGGGGGCTTACACCTACCGCCTGTGTCACGGAAAGCGGTATCACAAGTATCGGCGCTGTGTTGTGCATATCCGAAGGCAGGTCTGCGGCGCTGTCGGTAATGATCTGAATTTCGGGTCTGTGTTTCTGCCCCACAGTGAGAATCCCCTGTTTCACCAGATAAAAAAGATGCCGGTAAGCCTGAAAATCAGTCATGCGGCTCATGGCGACAATATCTCCGACAAGGCTGTATTTCTGCGCCAGGGACAAAATATGGTTCAGTCCGGGTCTGCCGTTGAGTTTGGAGGTTTTCCGCAAGGATTCCTGATTGATCGTCACCGAAGACGCAAAAGTGGCGGGTTTCAGTTCCCGGAATTTGGCGATTTCCCTGCTGCCTTCTTCAATCAGATCATTCAGACTGCCTTCCACTGTCTTTTCATCTGTAAAAGGCTGTACTTTAAACCGGGGATTGGCGTTTTCTTCTGAAATGCTGTCAGAAAAAATGCGGTAAAGGGCTTTTTTGCCGACGGTATTTCCGTGTACCGCAGAAACGATTGAGCCGTCATCAAACCAGATTGCCGTCCGGTCCGGACGTTCACGCACTGTCAGCATCCCGCTCAGTCTGCCCTGTTCAAAACTTCTGAGCATCTTTAAAAAATCCTCGGAAATGGGCAGGGGGCAGGGGGCAGGGGGCAGGGGGCAGGGAGCTGGGGGCAGGGAGCTGGGGGCAGGGTCGCACCCCTCCCCGCTCACCGCGCTCACCGCCACCACCCCGGCTTCAAACAGCCTGTGCAGCAGGGCTGTTGCGGACAGACGGCTCATTATCCGGCTGCCGATAATCTCTTTGACCGTTTTCTTTTCCGAGATCAGGGCAAGAATACTCATCAGCTTTTCCCTGCCGACTTTTGAGACCGAAGGCGGAATCTGCGCCCCGGCACCGGGATCAGATATGATTCGGGGTACAACATTCAGATCCGGCAGGCGGGCATATAATTTTTCCGCTTCGTCCCTCAGACGGGCGCATTGCTGCATGAGTGCTTCCGTGTTTATCAGGATGCTGTTCTCTGCACTGTCCGAATCGGATTTATGATCGGATTCATAAAAGCGGAATGTTTTGTCTTCTCCTTGGTCCATGAGGCTGTAAAAAGCTTCTTCCCCTTCAAGCGTATCGCTTATGGCATTTATGATTTTTCCCTCAGAAAAAAATGCGGTGCCTATTTTTTCCCCGTCTTTTGCACGGGTAAAAACGAGCGCGCCGCTTTTGCGGTCCGCGGCCGCAGTGTTCACGATGTCATTTATGTTCATCGGATTTTTGTCCGCGCTGAATTCTGCCGGAGATAATTCTGCCGGATGCCAAAAATTTTCCGATTTCAAACAACGGTCCATAACCGCCTTCACCCGCTCTATAAGGTTCTCCATTTTAAAGGGCTTATAAATATAGTCATCGGGACCGTTCCGCAAGCCTTCCGACTGATCCGATGTTTCGGTTCGGCTCCGCTCACCGCCCCGCCCCGGACCGAAATCAGACCTGTCAGACAGATCAGAGCTGAAATCAGATACGGAAGAATGATTTGACGATAAAAAAATAAAAGGGATACGGGCTGTCAGGGGAGACAGGCGCACCCGCCGCCTCAGTTCATAAGCATCCATAGGGGACATGACGGTATCCGATATGATAATATCCGGTCTGAGCCGGTGAACACTGTCCAAAGCTTCCGCGCCGGTGCTGAAATAGGACGCTTCAAATCCGGCTTCGGTCAGTCCTGCCTCCAGCAGATTCCCTATTATCGGCTCATCTTCGACTATCAGAACTCTGGGTTTGGTTTTTTCTTCCGGATACTGACCCGGAACAGCCAAGCCTGAAATCAGATGCTTCATCATTCCTCCTGTTGCGGCACCTCTCCCCACCTCACCCCCCGGCCCCCTCTCCGAAGGAGAGGGGGAGAACTGCTCCCCTCCGGCCGGGGGTGGGGTTTGCCGGGGCAGGGGGTGAGGTGGGTGTTTCTGCGACAGCGAAAAAATTCTCCTGCGTAACTCCTATTATAGTAATTTTTATTTCTATTTCATAAAACTGCCGGGAAGGTCAATGGGGTAAAAACTGTATTCGCGGGTAGAAAAATCCTACTTGGAAGTAAAAAGCTGAAAAGCTGGCGCAATCTCATACCAATTCGCTTTCAAAGATCGGTCTTTCAGATCGTAAAGCGGTTTTTCAAACCGCTGAAACCGCTTGAAAAGCGCCCAAGCTAAAAATAGATACGGATAACACAGTTTTTGAAAGCGAATTGGTATCAGGTCAGAGGTTCGGGGTGAGAGGTGAGGGGTGTCTGAGACCTCCGACCCCTGACCTCTCACCTCTCCCCCATGACATCCCTGAAAACAGCGAAAATGACCGCCGCATACACCGCAAAAAAGGAATAATTGAGGACCGTCATATCGGCAGCCGGCAGGGCAGCAAAATGTCTGAGATGAAAAAAAGTCGTGCCTGCCATCACTGCCATGAATATCAGCAGTCGGAGACGCTCATGACGGATAAAAAAATATGCAGCAGCCGTCATCAGCAGCATTGCAATAACAGGAAAAAATTCTGTCGCGGCGAACAGGGCAGGTGAGACCTGTTTTATCTGAATTTCCGCATTGAAACGGGAATAGCTCAGACGCTGATCCGAAGAATTTCCCAGCGTTGAAGACTTTGACACGGCATCCTGATAAAATTCTGTATCGCCCGTCTGCCATCCCCCGGCAGAAAGGCCGCCGGATGCCGGCGTCGTTACGCTATCCGGAACAAAAATCAGCCGGTTATATGTCTGGCTGGTGTGACGGAAACGTATGGCCGCAGACAGCGGGCCAAAGGGCCAGGCGCGGAAATCAAAATCACATCTGAAATCCCCTCCGACATGCCAGGTCGCTTGGGTGATATTGCCCTGTTTTTCTTCTTTTACCGGCGTTCCCAACTGAATCGCCTTCACCGCATTGTCAAACTCAATGCCCGTATCGTCAAAATACCCTGAATAACGCAGCCGCAGATCAAACTCCAGCCCTGCGGCAGAATGCTTTATATCTGTCCGGTTTAAACGGATATTGTCAATGCCCGCATAGACCAGACGGATATCATTCATCGCTACGCCGTTCACCAGCAGGATTTCGCCGTCTAAAACCTTCTTTAAAATATCTTGTTTACCGGTATCGGTCTGCTGATACTGCAAAAATGCGGGAACCGCTTTATGATTCTGCCACAGCCCTACGGAATAGTGTCTTGTGACATTCCGGTTTTCATCAAAAAAAACAGGCCCCGTGATGCCTCTGACCGACCGCGCTTCGCTGTAAAAACCGGTCAGCGTATCCCGGATACGTCTGCGGTCTTCCCTGATCTTTTTTCTGCCGGGAATACCGGCTTTTTTCACCGCCGAGACGCCGACATGCGCTGCCTCATAATAAGACGCGCTGATCTCTTCGGGCATCTCACCGTATTTTTTTAAAAATTCTTTTTTGAAGCGATAGGCATCCGCTCCCCCGATATCTGCCATAAAGGGCGTGATAAAATAAATCCCCTCCGAATAATACCCGGGTTTTCCATTAGGTCCGTCAGATTCACGGGGATATTTTTCCAATTCGATGAAAAAACTTCTGGCAAAAGCATAAGAGCCGACAATCTGACAGTTCATGCCCCCGGCGTCTTTGAGAGCGGTAATGATTTTTGCGCCTTCTTTGCTGTGGGTTGCCAGAAAAAGAATGCCTGCATCATCTGCGCCCGCGCTGCTGACGCCTCGGTTTTTGCAAGATGACAATTCGCCGACAATCTGTTTTGCCCGCTCATCCCCGTCTTTTTCCCGGTCCCATTCCCATTTCTGTTTTATTTTCATTCCCAGCGCGTCGGCGTGCTTCTCAAAATTCTTTACCAATGTCATGCCGTAATCATCATCGGAAAAGATAATGCCGGCAGCGTTTTTTCTCATGCCTCTGTAAATATAGTTGGCTGCAAATTCCGCTTCTGCGGTATCCGTGGGAATGACTCTGAAATACCATTCATTTCCGGCAGTAACAGCTTCTGCTGTAGCGGAAGCCGTGATCGCGGGAATCTCATTTTTTCTGTAAATTTTTCCCGCGGCGACCGAGGCGCCGGTGCGGTAGTGGCCCAGTACGAGGACCGCGTTATTCTGTTGTGCAATGCTGTCGGCAACCGCTTGGGCTGTTTCCGGATCGTCTTTGTCGTCATAAACGGCTAATTTTATTTTTCTTCCGTCAATGCCGCCCTGACGGTTGATGAGGTCTGTGTATAAGCTGACGCCCCGAAGCATCTGCTGTCCCCGGGGGTCGCCCATGGGACCCGCGACCGCAATGATAACCGGTTCCTTTCCCATCTGCCGGTATTGCGGGAACAGCAGAAAAAAAACCGCAATATTGGCAGACAGTATCAATACAATGATGAGTATCTTTTTCATAACAGGATTATACATGATTGTACATGATTGTACATGATTGTACATGATTGTACACTCCGGAGTGTCAAAATGAAATTTTGACATTTTGACTATAGGCACTACCGTTTCATACCGGAAACCGGAACCGGCACTGTCGCAAACTCTATATGATTCTCCTGAAACTGTCTCACAATTTCAGTATGTATGGCT
>JAIFKL010000123.1 GCA_020049595.1 Desulfobacteraceae bacterium | reverse complement strand
GCAAAGGACGCAAAGGGAATCGCAAAGTTCCGCAAAGATGTATTTCAAAACTTTGCGTTCTTTGCGGAAAACTTTGCGCTCTTTGCGGTTCCCCGCTTTTCCAGATGCGTAACAGGTGAGAAAAAAATCTTTTTGAATCAGAATCGGAAAATTTTTTGAGCATTTTACAAAATCCTTTAAAAAACTCGGTTTATACAGGAGTTTAAAAAAATGAGATACGCAGAGACAGGATATAACCTGGAAATTGATTTGGCAACCGGAAACATCGAGCGGGTGGAAACTGACCCGAAACTGATGGAACTTCATCTGGGAGGTCTCGGTACGAGCGTCAAGCTGCACTGGGACAGGGTTCCTCCCGAAACCAAACCCTTTGATGCTGAGAATCTGCTGATATTCAGTTCCGGTGTTCTCAACGGCACGCCCGCTTTCAGCGCCAACCGTACTGTTGTCACGTTTTATTCTCCTCAGTCAGACTTGCTGGCATATCCGATGATGGGAGGATTCTGGTCTGCGGAACTGAAGTATGCCGGTTATGACAAAGTGATCTTTCGCAACAAGTCAGACAAATGGGTTTATATCTGGATCCATAACGACAAAGTTGAAATCCGTGACGCCTCGCATCTCAAAGGCAGAGGCGCGCTGGAAACCCAGGATCTGATCCGCAAAGAACTGAATCAGCCCAATGCCCAGGTCGCTGCTATCGGCATCGCGGGCGAAAATAAGTGTTTCACAGCCTCCATCGAGCAGGGACGTTCCAGCGCCAGCAGGCTCGGCGGCGGCGCGGTCATGGGAGACAAAAAGATAAAGGCGGTAGCGGTTCGGGGAACAAAAGACGTCAACCTTGCCCGAGGCGAGGAGTTTATGGCGCACATGAAGGACATGACGGAATATATCAATTTCCGAAATACAAATCCCATTAAGGATGTCATGACCATTCTGTCGGGCATCGGCTCCCCGCAGGAAATGGTGCATACTGACGAGAAATGGCACACCGAAAATTTCATGTGGGGAAACGCCCGCACACGCAGAAGAGGCTTCTGGGACGAGCATATCTCCAAAGAATGGCCCAAGACTCAGAAAGAAGGCATCAAGCGTCTGATCAGTTGTTTTAACTGTCCCCAGCATTGCGGCGCATTGATTTCCTACAAAGATACGCCCAGATACATGGCAAAATGCTTCGGCAAACTGACATATTCCATGGCCGCTTATGTGGACTCCATGGATTTTGCGTGGAGAACCCTTCAGCGCGCCACGGAGTACGGCATGGATTCTTTTTCAACGCCGCAGATTATCGCCTTCGGTATTGAGCTTTATGAAGCCGGTATTCTGACCGACAAGGATTTTGAGGGCGCGCCATCGGATAAAGAAGGCAGATTTGTCTGGCTCCTTGACAGGGTTGCCCGCCGGGAAGGCATCGGTGATGTTCTGGCAGACGGCGTTTATTATGCGGCTCGGAAAATCGGCAAGGGTGCCGAGGCATTTGATCACAATACCATCAAAAAACATGAGCAGCTGCCGCTCAAGCTGTCCACGCTGGATCCCCTTTATTTCCTCATGTATTCCACCAATGAGAAGATCAGTATCACCCAGATTGAAGGAAACTGGCCCCAGGCAGCTTTTCCCACAATGGAGCAGAGAGAAAGATTTGTAAAGGAGTGGCCCCAGCTTCCTGATGAAAAGTGGAAGCAGATTCTGCTGGAGTGGGAACCGCGGGGAGAAAAAGGAATACCCTATTTCCCCACGCCTGATATGTGCAGTGAAATCGTTGACTGGATGGAGATGCTGCACAACATTGACGATGCCTGCTGTGTCTGCGCGGGTATGTCATCTTTCTGTCTCAAGCCCCCGTATCATATCCACAATTATCCCAAGATCATCTCGGCTGCGACAGGCTTGGATTTGGATGAAGCGGGACTGAAAAAAATCGTCAACAGGAGCCGGAACCTGCACAGAGCCTTAAACAACAGACGAGGCATGACAAGAGCGGATGAAAAGCCGCCTGCCGACCACTGGAAACGGAGATTTCCCGAAATCGAGGAAGAACTTCTGTCAACCTATTACAAATTCAAGGGATGGAACAATAACGGTATTCCTACCAGAGAAAGATTGGAGGAATTAGATTTGGGTTACGTCGCCAACGACTTGGAAAAGAGGGGGATACTGAAAGATGGCAAAAATTAAGAAAAAGATCAGGACAATCAGGATTGATGCTGATAAATGCAACGGGTGCCGGGGATGTGAGATCATCTGTTCAGCCTTTCACTCCACGCCGAAATACAGCAGTGTCAATCCGGCAAGGTCCCGTATTCAGATCATCCGTCATCCGCTGAAAGATATATGGCTTCCGGTATTTGCGGGCGAATATGCGCCGGCCGAATGTATGGGCAGAGATAAATATGTGATTGACGGAAAGGAATATGAAGAGTGTGCGTTTTGCAGAGCCGCATGTCCGTCAAGAGACCTGTTCAAAGAACCCGATTCGGGTCTCCCCCTCAAATGTGATATGTGCGAAGGGGAAGAAGAAGGTCCTCTGTGCGTCCGCTGGTGTCTCAACGATGTTCTCACTTTGGAAGAAAGAGAAGAGGAAGTCGAAGAGCAGGCGGAGATAACGGATGTGGAGGCAGGACTGGTCGCATTGATAGACAAATACGGACTCGACAAGATCGAAGGCGCCGTTGCCCGGCTGTTACAGAAGGCTTAACGCTTTCGGGAAAAGAGAAGGGAGAAATCGTGAAAACTGCCGTCCCTTCAAAAGGCTTATCATGTATGATGATATGAAAAAAGAACTGATGGGTTACGAGGAAGCATTGAAAAAGACCCTTGAAACGATTTCACCCCTCGGCAGCGACAGCCTTGACCTTACCGAGTGCGCTGACAGAATCATTGCAGATGATCTGTATGCGCTGGCATATTCGCCGTCCATTGATGCCTCGATGAAAGACGGTTATGCGGTGCGGTCTGATGACATTGCATCAGCAAGCCCCCGAAACAGGGTGCAGTTAAACATCATCGGAATGGCGGCAGCCGGAGTTCCGAGCGATAAGGCAGTCCGCAGCAGAACCGCCATCCGAATCCTGACCGGTGCAAAAATCCCTGACGGAGCAGATGCCGTTCTCGCAGATGAATTTCTTATCCGAGAGGGAGATATCGTTACGGCTTTCGAGAATGCGGAACCGGGCAGAAATATTCTGCCCAAAGGCGATGATGTCAGAGCCGGTGAACTGATCGCCGCCAAAGGAACCCGACTCTCACCCGGTATGATCGGCATTCTTGCTGCTGCCGGGTACGGCAGGCTGCCCGTTTATCGAAGCCCCAAACTCGCCATTGTCGCGACGGGTGATGAATTGCTGGTGCCGGGGCAGCCGCCTTGTGAGGGGAAACTCTACGCCAGCAATCTGTATATTTTAAAAGCATGGTGTCAGCGTTACGGAATGACAAGCACTCTGTCGCTGGTGAGCGACAAGCCGGATATTATTACCGAAAAATTGGCTGAGTCTGTCGCGACCCATGATGCGGTGATGACAATCGGCGGCGCATGGACCGGGGATAAGGATTTTGTCGCAGACACACTGAACCGCCTTGGCTGGAAACAGATGTTTCACCGGATCAGAATGGGACCCGGAAAAGCGGTAGGGTTCGGAATTTTAAATGATAAGCCGGTTTTTATGCTCCCCGGAGGTCCGCCGTCCAATCTCATGGCTTTTCTTCAGATTGCACTGCCGGGGCTTTTAAGGCTCGGCGGACATAAACATCCGTCTTTACCCCGGATGATGGTGAAACTGAGCAAAGAGCTTATCAGCCGTGACATCAAATGGACCCATTTCGTGTACGGAACTTTCAGGGCTGGGAATGAGCATACCTTTTTTGATCCCGAACCCCTCCGGCTGGTGGCAAACCGCTTAAAATCCATAGCCAGAGCCGAAGGCGTGATAGCGGTTCCGGAAGGTGCTGCGTCTCTGTCTGCGGGAGATATTGTTCCGGTGCAACTGCTCGTGTAATTGAGAAGTGAGAATTGAGAAGTGAGAAATAAGCCTCGCAGAGGCTAAATATTTGCAGGGCTAACATACTATAAGGCAAAAGAAAAAAGAGGATTGAAACACAGTGGAGACAGTAGCCCCCTTCAAAGAAGTAATAGAAGAGATAAAAACAGCCGGCGGAGAAGTCTTCAAATTCTGCTATCAATGCGGAAAATGCGATACTGTATGCCCCTGGAACAGGGTGAGAAATTTCAGTATGCGAAAACTGATCCGAGAGGCTACATTCGGTTTGACTGAGATAGACGGTGAAGATATTTGGCGTTGCACCACCTGCGGAAACTGTCCTCAGTACTGCCCCAGAGGCGTCAGACAGATAGAACTCGGGATATCTTTACGACGGGTTGCTTCCGCGTATGAAGTTTTTCCCGCTTCTGTCCGCTCTGCCCGCACCGCAAGAGCCAGCATCATTTCCGAAGGCAATCCCTTGCAGGGAGAACGGAAAAAGCGTTCTGACTGGTCAAAAGGCCTGCCGGTGAAAAAATTCGCCGAGGGCATGGAAGTGTTATATTTCGTCGGCTGTTATTTCAGTTATGACCCGAGAATGAAAAAAGTGGCTGCTGCCATAGCCGATATTCTTGACAAAGCAGGCGTCGCCTTCGGAATACTGGGTTCTCAGGAAAACTGCTGCGGGGAAAGCATCCGCAAGACCGGCTCCGAGGAACTGTTCAGGCGTTTGGCTCGGGAAAATATCAAAACTTTCATTGAAAACGGCGTTAAGAAAATCCTTGTTTCCTCCCCTCACTGCTATCATACCTTTAAAAACGAATATCCCGAATTTATGGTGAATTTTGAGGTGATTCATGTCTCCCAATATTTATTGGGACTCATCAATGAAAAAAGACTTGAGATCACCAAGGAATATGCGAAAAAAGTTACTTATCATGACCCCTGCTATCTCGGCAGGCATAACGGCATTTATGAGGAACCTCGGGAACTTTTAAAGAAAATACCGGGGTTGGAACTGATTGAGATGGCTGATTCTCGCAGGGACAGTCTCTGTTGCGGAGGCGGAGGCGGCAGAATCTGGATGGACACGCCCAAGGAAGAAAGATTCTCCGATCTCAGACTGATACAGGCGCATGAGGTCGGCGCAGAAGTGCTGGCGACTTCCTGTCCCTACTGCATCACCAATTTTGAGGAAAGCAGGTTAAATTTGGAGTATGATAAGGTCTTGGAGATTAAGGACATCACGGAAATTCTTCAGGAAGTGCTTTAAAACAGGATTTACAGGATTTACAGGATTTACAGGATTTGCAGGATTTGCAGGATTTACAGGATTTACGGGATTTGCAGGATTTTGTTTGTCGAAACATCGTCTTTTTTAAAAAAATCCTGTAAATCCTGCAAATCCCGTAAATCCTGTTAAAATCATGTTCAAGGGAGAGAGGCGGAAATGGAACGAAATTTTGGAGATGTGATGGTTGTCGGCGGAGGAATCAGCGGTATTCAGGCATCGCTTGACCTTGCCACTGCCGGTTTCAAGGTTTACCTGATTGAAAAATCGCCGAGTATCGGGGGCCACATGGCCCAATTGGATAAGACCTTTCCGACCAATGACTGCTCCATGTGAATACTTGCACCCAAACTGGTCGAGGTCGGCCGGCATCCGAATATAGAAGTACTCACCTATACTGAAGTTGACAGTGTAGAAGGAGAAGCAGGGGATTTCAAAGTAAGGCTGATTAGAAAGCCCAGATATATTATAGAGGACAAATGCACGGGTTGCGGTGTCTGTGCAGAATACTGCCCGGCGCAATATCCGGATCAATATAATCAGGACATATCACCCAATAAAGCTGTCCATATATATTTTGCTCAGGCAATTCCTCTGATTGCATACATTGATGAAAGCTGTCTTTATCTTAAAGAGAAAAAATGTCGTATCTGCGAAGCAGTATGCAAGAACAGCGCCATAGATTTGAGTCAGACGCCGAAGAAGATGGAAGTAAATGTAGGCGCAATCATTCTGTCTCCCGGCATTGAGCCGTTCAATCCTAAGGTGAAGGAGGAATATCGCTACGGAAAGTTTGCAAACGTGGTCACCAGTATGGACTATGAGCGGCTGCTGTCATCCACCGGTCCCTATCAGGGTGAAATTCTGCGGGCTTCCGACAAAAAGCATCCGCATAAAATCGCATGGATTCAGTGCGTGGGTTCCCGGCAGGTATCTGATCCTGCCCGGGGGGCGGGCGGCAACAGCTACTGTTCTGCCGTATGCTGCACATATACCCAGAAACAGGTGATTCTGACAAAAGACCATGACGCGGACGCGGAATGTACCATATTCCATAATGATATTCGCTCCTACGGCAAGGATTTCGAGCGATATTTTCAAAGAACCGAAGCTTTGCCGGGCGTGCGTTTTATCAGAAGCTACACCTCGATTGTGAGAGAGGAGCCGAAAAGCAAAAATGTAACGGTAAGATATGCGACGCCGGATCAGGGTGTGAAAGAAGAAGAATTTGATATGGTGGTATTATCTGTCGGGCTGAATCCGCCGACAGGTGTGAAGAACATTGCAGAAAAATTCGGCATCGAACTCAATCACCACAATTTCTGCAAGCTCGATTCTGACAATCCGATGAAGACCAGCCGTCCGGGGATATTTGTAAGCGGAGGCTTGCAGGGCCCCGTAGATATTCCTGAGTCGGTTTTCAGCGCCAGCGGCGCGGGTTCCCAAGTCGGTCAACTGCTTGACTACCGCAGGGGAAATCTTTCCAGAGAAAGGATATATCCGGCGGAAAGAGATGTCTCGCAGGAGGAACCGAAAATCGGTGTTTTTGTGTGCCATTGCGGCGCCAATATCGGCAGAATCGTCAATGTTCCTTCCGCGGTGGAATACGCGCTGACGCTGCCCAATGTGGTCTATGCTCAGGAACAGTTGTTTTCATGCGCCAACAATTCCGCCAGAGAAATAACAGACAAGGTAAAGGAAAAAGGGCTGAATCGGGTGGTGGTTGCCGCGTGTTCTCCCAGAACCCTTGAACCCTTGTTCCGGGATACGCTCAGGGAAGCAGGAATTAATCAGTATTACTATGAAATGGCAAATATCCGGGAGCATAATTCATGGGTTCACGCCAAAGAAAAGGAAGAAGCCACACAGAAGGCTTATGATATTATCCGGATGTCGGTGGCGCGAGCCTGCCGATTGAAGCCTTTGCAGGAATTTGACCTGCCGGTGAACAAAGCCGCGCTGGTGGTCGGCGGCGGTATTGCCGGCATGAACTGCGCGCTTTCCATCGCCAATCAGGGGCATGAGGTTCATCTGGCGGAAAAGGAAGCCGTGCTTGGAGGAATTGCACGGAAAATTCATTCCACGCTGGAAGGTCTCGATGTTCAGGCTTATCTGCTTGATCTTATAGAAAAGGTTTACCGGCATCGCCTGATTCATGTTTACCATGAGGCTGCTATCACGGATGCCGCAGGTTATATCGGGAATTTTGTCACTACGGTGAAGTCTGACAGAGGGGTCACACAGATAAAACACGGTGCCGCGGTCATTGCGACAGGCGCTGAGGTTTACAGGCCTGTCGAATATCTCTACGGGGAAGATGACAGGGTAATGACTCACCTTGAGCTGGAGGAGCAGATAACCAAAGGAGAAGAAAAGGTCATTCATGCCGAGAGCGTGGTGATGATTCAATGTGTGGGCTGCCGGAATGAGGACAGAAACTATTGCAGCCGGATATGTTGCAGCGAGTCTGTAAAGAACGCATTGAAACTCAAAGAAATAAACCCGGATACGGATGTCTTCGTTCTCTTTCGGGATATGAGAACTTACGGATTCAAAGAGGATGATTACCGGGAAGCGGCAAACAGAGGCGTCCGGTTCATCCGCTATGAACCGCAGGACAAACCGCAGGTGGAACCCGGTGAGTCCGAGGACGGACGCCCTGTTCTGAAAGTGACCGTGACAGATTACATTCTGGGTAAAAAGCTTGAATTGGATGCGGATATTATTGCGCTGGCTGCGGCGGTTATTCCTTCGGCAGGAACCAAAGAAATCGCCGGATTATTCAAGGTGACATTAAGTCCGGACGGTTTTTTCAAGGAAGCCCATGTCAAATTGAGACCTGTCGAGTTCGGCACAGACGGCGTTTATCTCTGCGGACTGGCTCACTATCCCAAGTTCATACAGGAAACCATCAATCAGGCTTACGGGGCCGCGGGCAGGGTTCTGACGCTTCTCTCACGCGATATGGTTACTGCCTCGGGTTCTGTGTGTGAGGTGGATGAGAAGAAGTGTATGGGCTGCGGAGCATGTGTTTCAGTTTGTACTTACAGTGCCTTGGAACTTCGTGAGACCAAACAGGGAAAGAAAGTGACGATTAATCCTGTCCTCTGCAAAGGAGACGGTCTTTGTAATACAAAGTGTCCCACAGGAGCGATTCAGTTGAAGCACTTTACCGATGAGGAAGTCTTGAGCGAAATTGATGTGCTGATTCCGGAAGAAGAGGTCACGCAGGCAGTTGATGCAGCTTAAAACTTGCGGCAGAGCGAAATTTTTATTTTGGGATGCCGGAGCGGCAAACTGAAAGTTCGATACAGTGAAGCGGGTTTCAAACCCGCTTTACAGGCAGGCGAAACCAATCTTATAAAATTCGGCATGTTCACACCGAAAATAAGGGGGTAAACAACGAAATGAGTTCAGGAGTTAAAAAATTCAAACCGAGAATATTAGGTTTTGTATGCCATTGGTGAGCCTACGGAGCGGCTGACCTGGCTGGAGTTTCCAGACTGCAATACACAACTGAAATGAGGCTTATTCGCGTCATGTGTTCCGGCAGAGTTGACATGGGATTTATCCTCAGAGCTTTCTCAAACGGAATAGACGGGGTATTTATCGGCGGCTGCCATTTAGATGAATGCAATTATATCACCCATGGAAACTATCAGACACTGAACATGGTGCTTTTGTTCAGAAAAATAATGGAACACATCGGGCTGAACCCTGAAAGATTGAAAATCGCATTCATGTCCGGCAGCGAAGCAAATGTTTTTGTCGAAGCTGTCAATGATTTTATCAGTAAGGTGAAGGAGTTAGGCCCGCTTGGCAAAAGCGAGGGAATAGACAGAGAAGAGTTAAAGTCCAAACTCGCAGAAGTTACAAGGTTAGTTCCATATATTAAGATAGCGAAAAGGGAAAAGCTGGATAAACGTCTTAAAAGTGAAGAAGAATATGATAAATTCTACACGGGCGGAGAGATAGACAGCTTATTCAGCGAAGTGGTTTCTTACTATATTGACCCGACGAAGTGCCAGGCATGTATGACCTGCGCCAAAAGATGCCCGGCTGAGGCGATTATCAGTGTCAAAAAACAGATACATGTGATAGATCAGGAAAAATGTATCAGATGCGGCACCTGTTTTGAAGCCTGTCCGCCCAAATTCGGCGCGGTGACGAAATTTGTCGGCGAGCCTGTTCCGCCTCCGATTCCTGAAGAACAGAGAACTGTCATCAGAAAGAGCAAAGAAGCCCAAGCAGGATGAACAGGCAATGATGGATGCCATTTAACAGTTTAATATAATTTAATATAAAGTTCAATGCGGTCGGACCGGCAGAGACGCACGGCTGTGCGTCTCTACAGGGAAAGACCCAATAATTCAGGAGGATCATTTGAAAATTCTCACAACAGTGAAAAAAGTGGTTGATGTGGAACTGAACATGCACGTCAAAGACGGCGCGATTGTTCAGGACGGGCTCCAATATGTGATAAACGCCTGGGATGAAAACGCTGTTGAAACTTCTGTCCGGCTCAAAGAAGACAAAGGCGCGGAAACCACTCTGGTGAGCGTCGGGGGCGGCGACAACACCGATATGATCCGCAAATGCTATGCTATGGGAATTGACAACGGCATTCATATTGAAGACCCGGCATTGGCAAAAGCGGATTCTTCGGTCTTTGCCAAAGTCCTGCAAAAAGTCTATGAAAAGGAAAAATATGATCTGGTCATCACCGGCAAACAGGCGCAGGATACGGACAGCGGACAGACCGGCGTCATTCTGGCGGAATATCTCGGGCTGCCCTGTGTGAGCAATGTGATTGCCATTGAAGTGAAAGACGACAAACATATCAAAGTTTCCCGTGCGGGCGACGCGGGCAAAGAAATTGTCGAACTGGAACTTCCTGCGGTTATCACGGTGGATGTCAGCATCAATGAACCCCGCCTGCCCCAGATGCGCGGCATTATGATGGCAAAGAAAAAGAAAATAGAGGTCATGGACCTTGCCGGGCTTGGGACTTCGGCTGATGAAGTCGGCGCGGGCGCGCCCAAATCGGAAGTTGTCGAATTTATGGCGTCAAAAACACGCAAAGCCGGACAGAAATTTGAAGGCGCCGCTGCCGCGATTACCGCTCAGGTCGTTAATCTTCTGGCTAATGAGGCAAAGGTATTTTAAGGCATTAAGCATATCATTTACGATCATTATCAGACATTAACCGGATTTTCATACCCGGATTCATACAGGGAAAACAATATGACGGCTAAAGTACTTGTAGTTGCAGACATCAAACAGGGTCTTCTCAAAGGCAGCACAGCCGAACTTTTATCAAAAGCAAAAGCCATCGGCGCGGAAAGCGCGGTCGTGGCGATTGGCAGCAATATTCAGTCTCTGGTCCCCGATTTGGCAAAAGCGGGGTCCGGCACGCAATACGTTGCGGATGATCCGAGTCTCGCATTATTTTCCGCAGGGCCTTATGCTTCCTGCGTGGTTGACGCTGCCAAACAGTTCGGCGCGAATATGATCTGGTTCGGTTTTTCCGAAGGCAGCAAAGCGGTCGCGCCGAGAGTCGCGGCTCGGCTCGGAGCAGCCTGCGCGACTGAAATTACCGACGTGATGCTTCAGGGAGACAAAATCGAAATCCTGAGACCCGCGATCACAAACAAAGTGATGCAGCGAGTCAAAGTCAACAGCGACAAATTGGTGGCTGTTGTCAGAGCCGGCGCATTTGAGGCAAAACAGGACATTGCCGGTGCTGAAAAAGTAGTCAAACTCTCTGCGCCCGCGGCTGATCTGAAGGCAGTAATTAAAGAAATCGTAATGGATGCCAGCGGCGAAATTGATCTTGCCGATGCGGATGTGGTTGTATCCGTAGGGCGGGGCGTTAAAGACAAAACCGGCATCGCTCTTGTGAAAGAACTGGCTGACGATCTGAAAGCGGGTTTCGGCTCTTCCCGTGCCATGGTTGACGCAGGTCTTATGGCGCATAACAAGCAGGTCGGGCAGACCGGCAAAATTGTTGCGCCTTCTCTTTATATTGCGGTGGGCATCTCCGGCGCGATTCAGCATCTTGCGGGAATGACCGGCTCCAAAGTGATTGTGGCGGTCAACAAAGACCCGGAAGCCCCCATTTTCAACGTGGCGGATTACGGCATTGTCGGCGATCTGTTTGAAGTCGTGCCGATTCTCCG
>JAIFKL010000110.1 GCA_020049595.1 Desulfobacteraceae bacterium | reverse complement strand
ATAACTTGACAACACTGCCTCAAGGGGGGATGGTGCGATGATTCCCGGAGGTCTTTTTTTTCCTTGAGTTCCGGTTTGTGAGGGTGTAGAATGGCATCATCTGAAAGGACGATGAAATCATGTCGGAACAAACTGTAAAAACGAACTGTTCCAAGCAGGATATGAGGTGAATATGCCGACGATATCAATGTTCTACGGAATAATTATTTACATGTTCTTCTTTGACGACAAAAAACATCATCGTCCGCACATACATGCACATTACGGTGAGCAATACGCCGTGATAGCAATTGAAGACGGTGAGATTCTGTCCGGCGAACTGCCAGGCAAAAAAATGAAACTGGTACAGGCTTGGATAGAAATACACAAAGAGGACCTGATGGCTGACTGGAAATTGGCAACAGAAGGCCAGCAGTTATTCAGGATCGATCCTCTCAGGTGAGGTGCTTATGAACAAAGTGATTTCAGTTGAGCCGAGAGAAAACCATAAGCTTTTTGTAAAGCTGTCTGATGGGAAGGAAGGCGAATTTGATGTATCGGGCTATTTGGATAAAGGTATATTTACAGAGTTGAAAGACATCGGATACTTCAGACAGGTGAAACCGGCGTTCGGCGGTGTTGTCTGGCCGAATGAGCAGGATTTCAGCGCGGACACAATTGAAATGGAAATGACAGAATCCCGAATTTGCAGGTAATACTCAGTTAACTTAATTCTGAGGAGTGCAGAAATTGCATTCTTGCAGTGCAGTGCGGCGGGGGCAAAAATGCCCAAGTATAAAACTCTGTCTGCACTCCGGAGCGTGGTGCCGACTGTCAGTCAGAATTAAATTAACCGGGTAGTAATATCTCATACCAATTCGCTTTCAAAGATCGGTCTTTTCAGACCGTAAAGCGCCCGGCTAAAAACAGACCAAATCGTTTAAACCGCCTGAAAAGCGCCCGGCTGAAATAAGACACGGAGAACACCGTTTTTTGATAGCGAATTGGTATCAGGATGTAACAGCAGACATCCGGAACACCCCCTGGGGCAGGGCTGTCAGGTTCTCAGGAACATCTCGTTCCCACGCTCCGCGTCCGATTAAATGTAAAACGGGTTGCAAACCCGTTCTACGTTGAGAACTTGACAGCCCTGCCCTCAAGGGGGGGTGGTGTGATGATTCCCGGATGTCTTTTTTTATGGGCGGGGTTGAAATGTGCATATCGCTGTGTAATATTCTGACAGGAGGCAATTATTTCTTAATACTTAAACTCAACGGAGATTCTGACATGACAGAACCATCTTTTGATAAAACAAAAACAATCCGCTATTGGCTTGAATGCGCTGACTATGATCTTGAAACCGGAAAAAGCCTTATGAAATCAAAGCGTTTTCCGTATGCGCTATTTTCTTTGGACATCTTGCTGTTGAAAAGGTACTGAAGGCACTCGTTGTGAAACAAACGGGTGAACATGCGCCTTATACTCATTCGCTGATAAAACTTTCAATCATCGCAAGTATCGGACTTAACGATGAAAAAAGCAATAAACTTGCGGAATACACTGATTTTAATATCGAAGCAAGATATCCGGATGAAAAGAAAAGTTTTTATGACAAATGCACGGAAGAATTCGCGTCTGAAAAATTTGCTGAAATGGAGGAGTTTTATACATGGCTGATAAAGAAATCAGAAGAATAATTGCACTGTTCGCTGACGCGCTGACGATGAAAGGGATAAAAGTGGAAAAAATAATTCTCTACGGCTCCTATTCATCCGGTGAAGTTCATAAAGACAGCGATGTTGATATAGCTGTTGTTTCGTCTGATTTCGGAAGAGATAAATATGAAGAGAGAAAATTTCTTTTGCAACTGGCATGGAAAATTGATCCGAGGCTTGAGCCTGTGCCGATTTCTGAGGAGTCGTTTATAAACGATACATGGATACCTCTGATTTATGAAATCAGACAAAGAGGAATTGAGATAAAGATATAACATACAGACCTTCGGGATTGCGGTCTGATTCCGGGGGGCTTTTTTGCGGCGGGGTTGCAATATGATTTCTGAACCCTTATGTTCAAAGAAGGCAAAAATGCAGATACGGAAAATCCGCCGGAACCTCTTGACACAGAGGAGATGAGGCAGGCTATGGCAGTGCTTCGCCGGTTTTCGGAAAACGAGAGGGATTATCTTCTGTATTGCCCCTGAGGAAACGGCATCGTAAAAATCTCTGACACATAAGCAGTAGTTTGGGTTGAGTCGTGAAACCCAACCTGCATGTCTTAAAAATGAGGTGAATCATGAAACGTAAAGTCATTATCTTGTCTCTGTCGGCGGTATTGATCGCCGCTGTTGCCGCAGGCATCTTGTTTTGGCAGAGCAGAGACAAAGCAGAAGGTCCCGTGCAGGCTGTCAAGACCGCACAGAAAACCCAACCGGAAAAACCCCCGGAACCGGCACCAGCGGCAAATCCGGCTCCGAAAGCAGAAGCCCCACGGCTGCGCTTCGGTCCGAAAAACGGCGAAACCCTTGTATTCCGATTTGAAAGCGAAGCGGACACAGAGATTGATTTCTCTTTTCTCACGCCTGCGGGAATGCCGGGAAACAAAGCTCCGCAGCCCGGACATGGCGGAAGCAAAACGCCGGTGAAAATGAAAGCATCCGGCGAGCTGCGCCTGAAATATTATGATCTCAAGCCCGGTATATGGAATGTGGCGGCAGTTCTGTCCGATGTCGAATATCATCTGAATGACCGGAAGCCGATTTACGCGGAATCTTTAATCTATCCATTTGTATTTAAAATGAAATCGGACGGATTCCTGAGCAATTTCCAATTCACGAAAGGCATTCCTTCGGAAGCGGAACAGTTTGCAAAAAATATCTTATACACCATGCAGACCGCTTTTCCCCAAGAGCCGAAATCCGAATGGAAAACCAGAGAGAACGACATGACCGGTCAGTACCGGGCGGAATATGCGCTTGTCAGCACGGATGCCGCGCAGCATACTGCCGTCATCGGCAAACGCAAACTGGAATATCTCTTCACATCAGCCGCGCAGTCTGCGCTCAATCCGCTCCTGTCCGGTTCGCAGACCCGGATCGAAAAGACGCAGACCGATATTACGATTCCGCTCAAAGGCGCATGGATACTGACGCTGGCACAACAAGAGACGGTCTCATCAATAGCCGGCGGAAAAGAATGGAGCAGAGCCGCGGGCAGTTTTTCTGTGCGGCGGCTTGAAAAAGATATTTCCGGCGTTTTCCCGGACAAATTTGACGATCTTCTGGCGAAATTGAAATATAATCCCGCGGTGAAAGCGCAGTATTACGCCACCGATGATATTTTTGACGAAATCGGCGCAAATCTTGATATAAATGCTGCTTTGGAGATGTATAAGCAATTAAAGGAAAAACACCCGGAGAACGCTGGCAGATATGCGGAGAAATTTTTTGTCAATTACCTGCGCCAGCATCCCAAAGCCTGCTTTGATCTTGTTGGTATTATGGACAAAGACCCGAAACGGG
Source organism: Desulfobacteraceae bacterium (assembly GCA_020049595.1). Taxonomy (GTDB): domain Bacteria; phylum Desulfobacterota; class Desulfobacteria; order Desulfobacterales; family JAIFKL01; genus JAIFKL01. The sequence continues at coordinate 8,016 of JAIFKL010000110.1, read as the reverse complement.
AACGGCTTGACCAGTCAACGCAACTGATTCTGTGGCGGCTCATCACCCAAGCCGGGCATAAAGAGGCGCAGCAGGCTGTGATTGAAGCTGTGACAGACCCGAAATTCAGCGATCTGACGCATATCCGGGCGCTTGCCTACGTCCACGATTTTGAACATCCCGAATCGTTTGTCTCCGATGCGCTGTGGCAGTTTTACAAAGACCTCCCTGCTTCTCCGGATGAACAGACCCAGCAGGAATTGAAAAACATGACGATGTATGCGCTCGGCAGTCTGGGCAGCGATGAAAAACTCAACGAGACCATCAAGCCGCAGATCAGCAGCCGCTTGGTTGAAAATCTTTACAATACGCAGAATCCCCAAGAACAGGCAACAACGCTGGCAGCACTCGGCAATTACGGGGGCGAGGAAGTGATTGACTCGCTGGAGCCGTATTTTTCCTCTGAAAATGAAGAGGTGCGGTCTGCGGCTTTTGATTCGCTCCGCCGCATGAAAGACCCTGTTGCCGCAGAAACGCTGGCAAAGCATTTTGAGACGGAAACTTCTGTCAAAGTCAGAGTTGCGGCGCTGAGGACCCTGAAAAGTATGCCGCCGACAGCAGAGGGCGTGACATGGGCAAATAAAACCGCTGCGGTCACGGAAGAACCGGAGGAGCAGGAGCTTTTGGTCGGCGTGATCGGCGAGAATCTGAAAGAACACCCGGAAAATGAAAAGACACTCCGGGAATTGCTCAAGAAGAATCCCGATAACAGAGTCAAACGGGAAATCTATAAGTATATTGTGCCGTAATAAAAAAGGGTCAGAGGTCAGGGGTTCGGGGTCAGGGGTTGACGGAGAATCTAAATTTTTTTTGAAAAAATTCGGTTACTCAGCCCCCTTGCCCCCAATGCCATTAAGTTAAGCGTGAAAATCCCCCCTTGAGGGGGGCAGGGGGGTGTTTTCCAGGGCAGTTTTATATCTTTCCGCCCCAGCCCGCCGCGGCAGACACCCCCCTGCCCCCCTCAAGGGTGGATTGCGGGGGCATACCGTCTTAACTTAATGGCATTGCCCCTTGCCCCTGAGATGGCGGTACTGAAGAGGTGATGATGTTATATGTAAAACGGGTTTCAGTAATGTAGGGCGGACAAATCGGAGCGTGTCCGCCATGCCATTGTAAAACGGGTTTGAAACCCGTTCTACAGTAATGTAGGGCGGACAAAGCGAAGTGTCCGCCGTGTCATTGTAAAACGGGTTTATCTGTTTTTAGCCAGGGCCGTTCTATAGCTGTTGCAGAGCGGACAAAGCGGAGCGTGTCCGCCATGTCATTGTAAAACGGGTTTGAAACCCGTTCTACAGTAATGTAGGGCGGACAAAGCGTAGCGTGTCCGCCAAACGAAGTTAAGCGCAACATGTCCGCCGTTTCATAACTGTCTGAAAGCGATTTGGTATCAGAATGACAGAGGGAAAAATCCTGTAAATCTTATAAATCCTGTAAATCCTGTAAATCCTGTCCTATTCCACTTTGAATTTTCCCACCAACTCCTGAATCTGCCCTGAAACGCCTGACAGTTCACCTGCCGATGCGTTCACCTGCCGCGCCGCGATGTTCAAATCATTTGCCGCATTGCTGACGCCCTGAATATTGGAGGCAACTTCATTTGCGCCTTTGGCGGCTTCGCCGGCGTTTTGGGAAATGTCATCTGCGCCTCTGGCAATTTGGGCAATGGCAGCAGCAATGCTGCTCACCCCGGCATCTGCCTGATGCACGTTGGCTGAAATTTCATTTGATGCCAGCGTCTGCTGTTCCGCGGCTTTCATAATCACAGCGGACAATCCGTTCATACTGTTAATCACGCCGGAAAATCTGCCGATGGCCCGCACCGCTTCCGCTGTGTTTTTCTGCACACCCTCAATCCGCTTGGCAATATCCTCGGCTGCCTGCGCGCTTTTAATGGAAAGCGTTTTGATTTCATTGGCAACCACAGCAAATCCTTTTCCGGCATTGCCGGCTGAAGCCGCCTCAATTGCGGCATTGAGAGACAGCAGGTTGGTCTGTTCTGCAACCCGCTTGATGAAAACCGTGACCCTGCCGATTTCTTCTGCTGCTTTTCCCAGAATATCCATGGTGGCAGTTGCGGCAGTTGCCATGTTCACGGCTTCTGCCGACACATCGGCTCCTTTGCGGGCATTCCGTGCAATCTCATTGATGGCAACCGACATTTCTTCTATGGCAGAAGCCACCGCGCTCATGTTTCGGGACATCTGCTCTGCGGAAGAGGAAACGCTCTGCACATTTGCACTCATTTCTTCGGTTGCAGTTGCCATTGAAGTGATATTCATGGAAACTTCCTCTGTTACGCTGGAAACCGTATTGGAAATTTCATACATTTTATCCGAGCCTTGGGACAGATGGGCGGAAAGTTCCAGAAAATCGGAAGAGGAGCGGCTCAGTTCCCGGGCTGTTCCGGCAATTTCTTTTATAATCATCTGAATTTTATCAACAAAAAGATTAAAATAATCGGACAGTTCTCCCATCTCATCGCGGGTGCTGACCTCAAGCCTTGACGTCAGATCGCCTTCACCCTCGGCAATGTCTCTGAGCCGTTGTGCAACCCGCCGGACAGATTTGGAAATCATCCGTGTTGAAAATATCGAGCAGAGCGCGCCCAGAATGAAGGCTGAAATCACAAATCCGAAAATCATCATCGCGGCAATCTGCTCCACTTCCTTCAGTTTTTTTAATGTGATCGTGCCGAGTTCCCGAAACAGCGCATCGAGTTTTTCTTTGCACAATATCATCTGTGCATGATATTCCTGCTCTTTTATGACTTCGCTGTGATACTGTCGAATCTGATGCTTGCAGTCTTCAGACAGTTTCCTTATTTTACCTGAAAGCAGGTTCAGACTCTTACTGTTTTCAATCTGTTGATGCCATCCGGCTACAGCTTTTTCCAAATCCGTAAGAGCGGATTCGGTTCTTTCCCAGCGCAGCGCCGTATTTCTGGAGAAATAGGCGGAAGCTGCGGAGGATAAAATGTCGCTTTTTGACAGCATCACATCTACCCATAATACTCCCTCTCCGATGAGCGGCACAAGTGCCTTAATGCTTTCCCCTGCGCTGTTTTCCAATCGGATTTTTATTGTTTCCGACGCGATGTATTTATGAAAAATATCTTTATAGCTGCTGATTTCGCCTTTTACCTGTTCGATCTTCTGCCGGAAATTTGAAATTCCGACAGCATCTTTATTAATATCTCCGAGGGCTTTGAGGCATCTGTCCAGATCCGCAAGCGTCATATCTTTTGCGGTTTCCTGTTCGGTCCTTGCTTCGTCATAATTTTTCAGCAGATACATATCCGAGTGTTCTTTTGCCCCGGCAAAAAGCTTATGAAGCTGTTGGATTTCATTATAAAATGCGATTCCGTTCATGACATGATTCAACGCCGCATAGCCTGCCGCTCCGACAACAACGGTGAGGCTTAATATGACCGCAAAACCGAATCCGATTTTTTTTCCCAAAGAAAAATTCTGAAACATAGCCCGCTCTCCTTTTTATCATCATTATGGTTTTTACAAATCCTTTGATAAAAAGTCAACCATTGGGAACAGAATCTGAAAATATTATACAGGAACAGGCAGCCGGGCCTGCCCTGTCCTGTAAAAATGATTGACACCTGCCCCGTTCTGTCTTAAATAACAGCCTTGTCATTAGACCAACCGGGTTTTTAAAATCCTCAGGGTCCCGGCGATATTGTAAATACGGATTAAAGGATTGAAAAAAATGTCAAAATGCACGCAATGCAATTCAAGAAAAGGCAAAAGAAACTGCCCCGGCACGGGGAGCCTGATATGCAGCCAATGTTGCGGAACCCAACGGGAAAAAGAAATAAAATGTCCCGCAGACTGTTCTTATCTGGAAAAATCCGGAAAATATTTTGCGGAGCGGTCAGAAGTAAGGAGAATTACGGATTTTGAACGGGAGATAAAAACTCTCGAAGGGGATGAAGAGGCTTATACCGGCATCCTTGAGAACATGGAGTCCGCTATTCATAAGAAATACAAAGAAGAAAAGAATATTACGGACAGGGATGTCGAAGCCGCGCTTGAATATTTCATTGACGCCGGAAAGGCAAAGCTGGATTTGCCTGTAAAATCAAAGGGCGAACTTGCCCCGAATGTTCAGGCAATCGTTGACGCGCTGGAAACGGTTCTTGATTTCAAGGCTTCATTAAGCGGGGAAAGCCCGGCTTTGATGAACAATCTGAAATATATCAGGCATATACTGGACGCTGTGAATGCACGCTATGATTCAAAAGACAGTTGCGGCTATCTGAATTTTATGAGTGAAGCGCTGAAGTAGGAGTTTTACAGTTGTCAGTTTATGCTGATCCGCTTTTGTTTTTTTGCCGCAGACACACACAGACGCACACAGACAGATATCCGAAAACGGAATGCACTGTAGCTGTAAAACGGGTTTGAAACCCGTTTTACAACTGCTGAGAAATTATGCCGTAAAAAATCAGAAGCGGATTACTATACTTAAAACTGAAAACTTTTGGCAGTGATGCACAAGCAGTGATTCGGCAATTACAGGAACGGGGTTTGTCACTGCTTCTATGCCGCTGCCAAACTTTTGAGTAAATTCTTCAAAGAAAAGAGAAAAGCGATGCAGCACAATAACCGCATTCTTTTTATTGAAAATGTCGTCAAAGTTTACGGCAGCAAAACCGTTCTGGATGACATAGACCTTGCCGTGACCAAAGGCGAATTCTGTACGATTGTGGGCCCGAGCGGCTGCGGAAAATCAACATTGCTGCGGCTCATTCTGGGACAGGAAAGCGCCACATCGGGAAAAATTATCATAGAAGGAAAGCCGGTTTCCAAGCCTTCGCCGGAACGGGGCATCGTGTATCAGCGATACTCGCTCTTTCCGCATCTGACGGTTCTGGAAAACATCATGATCGGGAAGCTGCTGCCCCTTCCTTTCTGGAAAAGCTTGGGCTTGAAAAAATTCCGTGAGGAGGCATTGTATTATCTTGAAAGCATTCAATTAGCAGAACATGCCGACAAATATCCGCATCAGTTGTCGGGCGGGATGCAGCAGCGGGTGGCGATTGCTCAGGCACTCATTATGAAACCCCGCATTCTGCTCATGGATGAACCTTTCGGTGCCCTGGACCCCGGCACAAGGGAGGCAATGCAGGTGCTGATTCTGGAACTCTGGCAGGCGCACGGCATGACGGTTTTCTTTGTGACGCATGATCTGGAAGAAGCGGTTTTTCTCGGAACAAGAATTCTGGTGCTTTCCCAGTTTTACACGGACGGCAGAGGCAGTATTCAGCGGGGCGCACGGATTGTTGCGGATTATCCTCTGAATACATTTTCCGTCAAAGTAAAGGAAACAGCCGAATTTGGCAGTTTTATTCAGAAAATCCGATATGAGGGATTTGATCCGAAAAATCTTCAGCATGTGACCCAGTTCAATCTTGAGCATTCGGATTCCTTTCAGACCCTTGACGACAACGTAAGCGGCAGGGTGTGAAATCAATGCCGTCAGGTTAAGCCCGAAATCCACCCTTGAGGGGGGCCAGGGGGGTGTTTCCGGAGCGGAGGTGTTTCCGGTGCAGTCAGCGTCTCCGCCCGGAGAAACATCCCCCCTGCCCCCCTTCAAAGGGGGATTTCCGGCGGATGCCGCCCTTAACTTAACGGCATTGGGGCCCGCCCTGCCGGAGACCTCATATAATCTTCGCAAAAATATTTTTTCTGCAATGGTTGTAAGAAAAATAATACCTGTGTGTATTCTTATACCAATTCGCTATCAAAAACGGTGTTCTCCGTAAAACCGCTTTTTAAGCGGTTTAAGCGGTTTGAAAAACCGCTTTACGGTCTGAAAAGACCGATCTTTGAAAGCGAATTGGTATTATACCAATAAAGCTGGTCTTCGCAAAAATATTTTTTCTGCAATGGTTGTAACTGCAATGGTTGTAAGAAAAATAATACCTGTGTGTAATCTGATACTGATAAAGCCGGATAGCAAACTTCATAACAAAGCCGAAATCCGATCCCGGCACTGAGGAGGCTGGCATGAATTTTTATAAACAGTATAAACAGATTGTTATCGCCATGAATACGGCATGGATGATGTTCAGCCTTGTTTTTACAGTGTATCTGAATTCTGTATGCGCTGACGAACTTTCTCCTTCAAAAACTTCTTTCATAAAAATCGCCAAATCCGAAAATACCATTTCTGTCAATCTGTTAAACGCGGACCTGTCCGATGTTGCCCGAATGCTTTCAAAGCAGGCTGAAATAAAAGTATTTTTAGATGAAAATCTCAGCCGGAAAACCGCTTCAAAAATCACTTCAAAATTCAATGATATGCCGATAGAAATGGGCATCAAACGGCTTCTCGGACCCGCGGTGAGCAGCGCCTTTGTTTTTTCCAAAGAAAAAAGCGAATCCGGTAAAGAACAATACCGGCTGGATTCAGTGAAAATCTTTGAAAGCGGAAATATGTTTTCAGCTAATTTCAGGGAAATTGACAGCCGACTGACAGAAGCCGGTGAACCGTCACCGACCGTCCGAATTTCCGATTCCGCCGCACAGAAAGCTCTTCCTCAAAGCCCCGAAACTCTTAAATATGAAATCATGCTGGCAAGGGAAAATCTTAACGTCATCCGCAGAAAAGGCAGGACTGATCTTGCCCGTATAAATGAAAGAATTGCGGGGTTAAAAATGCAGTTGAGCCGAAAACCTTCTCCGCAGGAGCGCGCAGAGCTTTCAGACAAAATGAGCCGGGCGGAAAACGAACTGATGATGTTAAAAGCATTGAATAATACAATGATTCTTGACGAAGAAAAAAATATCCGGGAACTGCTTGGCGCATCATCCAAGGCGGAAAGTCAGAAAAAATTTACGCTTATGATGCGCGACGCGGAAAGGCAGAGGAAAAAATTGAGAATTGAGAATTGAGAATTGGTTTTGTCATTCCGAACGCTGTGAGGAATCTTCAGTAAGCCTGTTTTTATAAGATTGGCTCGCTGCGCTCGAAATGACATACTTCTCAATTCTCAATTCTCAATTCTTCAGAAAGGGGGTGATATTTGAAGAAGGAAAAAACAGGACAGAAAAAGCAGGTAAACATTTTTTTTTAAATCAAGGAGGTTTCAAACATGAAAACGTGGAAATTTATCATTGCGCTGTTTGCAGTTGCAGCGATTGTCGGAATCGGATTCAGTCCGATTCAGGGAACGGTCAGCGCCCAAATACTGGACGTTTGCAATCCCGCCAGTCCGAGTTACCAGCCGGATAATCCGATTTGCAAACCCGTCGCCATTGAAGGCGTTCCTGTGTGCGGGATTGTTACCGACGGCACCACCTTACCCGTCAAAATGACACATATCAATATCTGGTCCCATCACCTCGGAAACGGTAACGGGGGACCCACAGATGAAAACGGCAAATTTTGTATAAACGTACCCGAAGGCCCGGGATACGATATAAAGGTCGAGGGCAGACCGGAGACCGGCCTTGTGGGCGGACTTTTCCGGGATGAAGACGGAATTTCTCCCTGGAAGGGCGGTGTTACCGCTGATTGGGAAGCCAGAACGCTTATAGATGTCGGACCCGACGGCGTTAAAGACATAACAATCATCCTGAAAAAAGGAGCAACTGTAAGCGGTATTGTTCTGAATGACAGAGGTCTTCCTGTTGCATTCGCCGGGATTAAAGTCCATTCCGACGTAGCCGGGACAGGAAATGACGGCGGAACAGATGAAAAAGGCAATTTCAAAATCCCGGTGCCTCCGGGAAAAGGCTATAAAATCGCTGTTTCTCCTGAGCCGAAACTGGGGATTCCGGGCGGCATTTTCAAAGATGCTGACGGTGTTGCGCCTTGGGAAGGCGGCGTTATAACAGACTGGGAAGCCGGAACTCCCTTGGATGTCGGCGATGCAGGCATTGCCGGTATCAAAATAAGGCTGAAAGCCGGTCTTAAAATATTCGGCAAGGTCGTTATGCCGGATATCAGCCTTGTCAA
>JAIFKL010000042.1 GCA_020049595.1 Desulfobacteraceae bacterium | reverse complement strand
GCCATGAACATTGAGCGGATTTTAAATAAGAAAACGCCGGGAGTGGTGGCGGCTTCAGTCAATTTTGCCTCGGAGCGGGTTTCAGTCGAATATCTGCCTTCGCTTACCGGGCTTAACGAAATGGCGGAAGCGATCAAAAAAGCCGGTTTTACTGCTATTCTTTCTGAGACATCTGAGGAGACAATCGAAGACGCGGAGCAGGCGGCGCGTTCCGCAGAGATAAAAGATCAGACCCGAAAATTTATTGCGGGCGCGATTTTTGCCTCCGTACTTTTCGCTCTCAGCATGAGCCGGGATTTCGGCATCATCGGAATGTGGAGTCATTCGGAATATGTCAACTGGCTGTTCCTCTTGCTGGCAACGCCTGTTCAGTTCTACACAGGCTGGGATTACTACGTCGGCGCATGGAAAAACCTCAGAAACCGCACTGCCAACATGGATGTACTCGTGGCGCTCGGTTCATCTGTTGCCTACTTTTACTCTTTATTCCTTCTTTTTATTCCTCAACTCGGACATCATGTTTACTTTGAGACATCTGCGGTCATTATCACACTGATAAAACTCGGTAAAATGCTTGAGGCAAGAACCAAAGGCAGAACCGGCGCGGCGATTCGCAAACTCATGGATTTAAGCCCGAAAACGGCAGTCGTCATCACAGACGGCGGAGAAAAAGAAATTCCTCTTGCACAAGTCATTGCGGGAGACATGCTTTTGGTGCGTCCGGGGCAGCGCATTCCCGTTGACGGCGTGGTTTTGGAGGGAAAATCGGCGGTGGATGAATCAATGCTCACCGGCGAACCCATTCCGGCAGATAAAGCCCCCGGCGACACGGTAATCGGCGGCACGATTAATCAGGAAGGCTTGCTGAAGTTCCGGGCGGAAAAGGTCGGCAGAGAAACCGCTCTGGCGCAGATCATCAGATTAGTCCGAGAAGCGCAGGGCAGCAAAGCTCCGATTCAGGCGTTGGCGGATAAGGTTGCGGCGATTTTCGTGCCGTCGGTCATCGGCGTCGCATTGCTCACATTTGCTTTGTGGTGGCTGATCGGCGGCGAATTTGTTCCGGCAATGATACGACTCGTCGCGGTGTTAGTCATTGCCTGTCCCTGTGCGCTCGGGCTGGCAACGCCCACGGCAATCATGGCAGGCACCGGCAAAGGCGCGGAAAAAGGCATTTTGTTTAAAAACAGCCAAGCCCTTGAGACAGCCGCGCATCTTGAAGTCATTGTTTTGGACAAAACCGGAACGCTCACGCAGGGCAAGCCACAAGTAACAGATTTGCTTACAGTAGGCGCATTTTTTGAAAGCCGTGAAGCACTTCTCAAGACTGCGGCTTCGGTGGAAAAAGGTTCGGAGCATCCTGTCGGCAAAGCGATTGTCCGGGAAGCCGAAAACAAGGGCATATCGCTCATTGCTCCTGAGTCATTCAAAGCGTTGGGAGGTCTGGGCGTTCAGGGAGTTATCGAGGAGAAAGAGATATTCGTGGGAAAGCCCGGCTGGTTTGAGCAGATGAATATTTCTTCCGAAGATGTGAGACAAGACATTCGGCGATTGCAGGAACAGGGCAAGACTGTAATGCTTGTTGCGGCAGAAAAAGAAATTGCAGGCATCATCGCTGTGGCAGACACCTTGAAGCCGGAATCCGCCCAAGCTGTTGAAGAACTGCATCGCCAGCATCTTGAAGTCATTATGCTCACCGGAGATAATATTCAGACAGCGCGAGCCATTGCCTCACAGGTGCATATTGACGACATTTTTGCCGAAGTCCGCCCCGATGAGAAATCCGCTAAGATAAAGGAACTTCAGGAAAAAGGCAAAAAAGTCGGCATGGTCGGCGACGGGATCAACGATGCGCCCGCGCTGGCGCAGGCGGATGTGGGCATTGCCATCGGCACGGGAACCGATGTTGCCATTGAAACCGCGGATGTGATTCTCTCCGGCGGCAGCCTGAGCGGCATCAGCAAAGCCATTGCCCTGAGCCGTTCCACGATGCGGACCATCCGGCAGAATCTTTTCTGGGCTTTTTTCTACAATATCATCCTGATTCCGATTGCGGCAGGTGTTTTGCATCCGTTTGAATTTATGCCGGATTTTCTGCGTCAACTGCATCCGATTCTGGCTGCTTTTGCCATGTCGTTGAGCAGCATCACCGTTGTCTCAAACAGCCTGAGACTTTACAGAAGCAGTTGAGTTTCTCGCAAAGAAAAGCTTTTTTTATAAAAAACTTTGCGTTCTCTGCGCCTTTGCGAGAAACTTTTATCTCTCATTTTGTCTCTCGCATCTGATTTTATACGGATCCGCTTTCAAACAGTAGGGCGGACAAACAGTAGGGTGGACAAAGCGAAGCGTGTCCACCTTTATGGCTTTCAAGTTCCGACGAAAAATAAAAGGAGAACTTTGTCATGTTTGATTTCAGAGTCCATCAGGAATTGGCATGTGTGGCGCAGGGGGACGGGCATTTTTATTCCAAGCTGGGGGCAATGGTGGCATATCAGGGAAACTTCAAAGCGGAAAAAGTTCTTTTAGGTCCCAATGAACAGCAGGGCGTTCTCAGAGCCGTGATGGGGCTTGCCGCACGAAAGCTTACCGGCGAAAACATGCCGCTGATGAAGGTTTCAGGCAACGGCATATATTATATGGCAGACAAGGCAAGGCATGTCAGCATCATCACCCTGCAACAGGGACAAAGCCTCGGCGTTGAAAGCGAAAATCTGCTGGCGTTTACAGATGACTGCAAATACGGGGTCCGTTTTATCGGTGTGGGCGTGGCATCGCAGAAAGGCTTGTTTACTTCGGAACTTACAGCCATCGGAAAAAAACCGCAGGTGATTATCACCAGCGACGGAAACCCCATTGTTCTGGAAACGCCCTGTGCGGTTGATCCCGATGCGGTGGTATGCTGGACCGGCAAGGATCCCAGCGTCAGAGCCGACATCAGTTGGAAAACCTTTATCGGTCAGTCCTCCGGCGAATCTTATTATTTTGAATTTAGCACGCCCGGTGAAATTGTCATTGTCCAGCCTGCTGAAAGACCGTCGGGGATAAGGGTCGGTATTGATTAAATTTCAGCACAGCACAGTAAAACGCCCGGCTTAAAATAGATGAAACCCGTTCTACAGCGGGTCGGTAAAACGGGTTTCAAACCCGCAATGTAGGGCGGACAAAGCGAAGCGTGTCCGCCGATGTTATATGTAAAACGGGTTTCAAACCCGTTCTACAGCTAACCCGTTTTATATCTATTTTAACTTGGGTCGGTCGCTTCGCTCCCCGTTCTTATTAAGATGATAATAAAATTCCGCACTCCGGAGGCGGAAAACATCAATGCTGAAAGCGAATCGGTATCAGGTTACAGCGAATTTTTTAAGGAAAACAGAAGATGAAACTGACGATAGAAACCGGAAAACGCAGCCCTCAGCCGCGTCAGTACGGCAAACTGACTGTTGATGTCGGCGAAAAGACGGTTCATACGGGAAATATTGTTCCGGGGTCGCCGCTTCCACAAGCGCAGGCGGCAAAGCGGGTTTCAAACCAGCCTGACAACGGAAACATTCCGTCCCGCCCTTCAAGCAATCTTGTTCATACAGCAGATTCCATCCTGATGAAAATGGGACAGAAAATAAGTCTGAATCAGAAGTTTTCCGATCTGTCAAAAATACTGCTCACGCTGGAATGGGAATTGAATCATACGGTAAATCAGAAACTTGATCTCGATATATCCATATTTATGGCAGATGCGGCAAAGAAAACAAAAGAGGAAAATTTTATTTTTTATAACAATCCGATCAGCCGTTGCGGAAGTATAAAACTGAAGGAAGATCACGGCGTCGGCGTGAAAGAGGGCTATAATGAAACCGTAGCGCTTGATCTGAGCCGTGTTCCGCCTTATATTCAGACATTGGCAGTGACCGTGACCATTGATCAGGCTGAGGAAAGAGGTCAGAATTTCGCACAGATTTCAAAAGGATATTTAAGGCTTATTGACGCCGCCGCCAAAAAAGAGATTTTATCATATCCTTTTGCCGAACATCTGTCTGCTGAAACAGCGATTGTGGTAACGGAAATTTACCGCTACAAAGACGAATGGCGGATCAATGCGGTCGGCAGCGGATTTAAAGGCGGACTTGCGGCGTTGTGCGATAATTACGGAATAGAAACCGAACTGTGATTCGTCTGATTTGTCTGAATACTCTGAATTTCAATCAGATTCATCAGAATAATCAGACGGATCACAGTTCGGACAAAGGGCAAGCACGGGGGCTTACCCCTACATTGTCTTTGCGGGAACATCTTATTTACGATAACTATATGATATAACTTAACAAAGGAGATTCACTTATGGCAGTAAGCTTGAAAAAAGGGCAGAAGGTTGACCTGACCAAAACCAATCCGGGATTGAAAAAGGTGCTGGTCGGTTTGGGATGGGATACGAAAAAATATGACGGAGGGCACTCGTTTGATCTGGATTCGAGCGTTTTCATGGCAGGAGAAAACGGCAAAGTGACGGGCGACGGCGACTTTATTTTTTATAACAATAAAAAACACGCTTCAGACTCCGTGACGCATCAGGGAGACAATCTCACAGGAGAAGGCGCCGGCGATGACGAACAGGTTAAGATTTCATTAGACAAAGTTCCGCCTCTTGTTCACAAAATCGCCTTTGCCGTAACAATTCATGATGCAGCCGAGAGAAGTCAGAATTTCGGTCAGGTTTCAAATGCCTTTATCCGCATTGTGAATGAGGATTCAAATCAGGAACTTATCCGATATGATCTGGGTGAAGATTTCAGCGTTGAAACTGCAATTGTGGTGGGCGAACTCTACCGTCACGGGAGTGAATGGAAATTCAATGCCATCGGAAGCGGATTTCAGGGCGGATTAGCCGCGCTTTGCAAGAATTTCGGCTTGAATGTTGACTGATCCTCACCCCAACCTCACCCCCCGGCCCCCTCTCCGAAGGAGAGGGGGAGACAACTCCCCTCCCTTTCGGGGAGGGGCCGGGGGTGGGGTCCGGGGAGGGGTCGGACGTTGCATCTTTGCGAGAACTTTACAGGAGGAAACAACATGAGCATCAGTTTGCAGAAAGGTCAGCGAATCAGTTTATCCAAGGAAAGCGCAGCATTGTCAAAGATTATGGCAGGACTCGGATGGGACCCGGTAAAAGGCAGTTCCGCACAGATAGACTGCGACACCTCCGTATTGATGCTGAATGCGGCGGATAAATTGGACAGCATCAAAGATGTTATTTATTTCGGAAATCTGTCAAGCAAATGCGGCAGCGTCGTTCACAAAGGCGACAATACTACCGGCAAAGGCGAGGGTGACGATGAGCAGGTGGTTGTGGATTTACCGCGTGTGCCGCAAGGTATCCGAAAGCTTGTTTTTATTGCAAATATCTATAAATGTGCGGAACGGAAACAGCATTTCGGCATGATACAAAGCGCGTTCATCCGCATTCTCAATCTGGCGGATAATAAAGAAATGGCTCGCTTCAATCTCACAGAAACATACTCGGGTTTCACATCGCTGATTGTCGGTGAAATTTACCGTCATAACGAGGAATGGAAACTTGCGGCAGTGGGTCAGGGAAGCAATGCTGTTTCTTTGGAAGAGATTGTCAAAACCTACAGATAATACGGATTCGCTTTCAAATATGGGCCTTTTCAGACCGTACAGCGCCCGGGCTGAAACAGATTTCAAATCGCGTCTGATTTTAGCCGGGCGCTTGAAAAGCGCCATGGCTTGAAACAGATACGGAAAACACGGTTTTTGAAAGCGAATTGGTATAAGATTAACAAATGGGTAGCGGTATAGTTGTTTCGACAGGCTCAACAACCTTCTGAGCGCAACAAAGAATCTCAGTAAAACGGCCCGGGTTAAAAATAGATAAACCCGTTCTGCTTTTTTAAGGTTGTTGAGCCTGTTCCTTCGGCTTCGCTCAGTCAACGGCGGTTGTTGAGCTTGTCGGAACACGGTTGTTGAGCTTGTCGAAACACGGTTGTTGAGCCTGTCGGAACACGGTTGTTGAGCTTGTCGAAACATTGAGCCTGCCGAAATATGCCCGCCCTAAGGCCTTACCGCACGGACAGAGCCGCATTGGCGCAAATCCACCTGCGTCTTATTCCAGACATTTTCCCTTTTGCTCGTCACAATATCCACCTTTTTGTTCCAGCCGTGCCAGATCACATCCGATGTCCAGAACCACTTTGCCGAAGTTGAGGGAAAAAAGGGCGGATTTTTATAGATTGACACCAATTCTTCTGTTGTGGGAAGACGCCAGTCCGCATATCCGCCGGTACGCAGATTTTTCACATATTCAAGCGCGGCTTCATATTCAAGACATCTGCCCAAATCAGCCAGAACGTCAAGCGTTGCCCACATCCTGCCGGTCTTTTTGTCGCTGACTGTCCCGTTTCCGTTTTCCTCAAAACGCCCCTTGGTTTCTTTGGCAAGCGCACGGATTCTGGCGGTCTCGTTCTGCCTGCGTTCCGCCATTTCTTTTTCTGATTTTATCTGCTCGTCTTCGGCAGCTTTATCCGCTTTCAATTTTGCCAGAAGACTTTTCGCATCCCGGATATATTTTCCGGAAGCATTTTTGCGGATATATTCTTCCACCCTGTTCAGCCGGTCCGCCAGACTTGCATCAGCATTTCTGCTGTAACGGGCAGTTTCAACCCATTCCCGATCTTTCTGCTCTTCTGCAAGATTTTTGTCTTGATTGACTCTCTTTCTGCTCATCTCTTCATACAATATCTGAGCTTCTTCGATGTGCCGTCCCCCGGTATTCCTGGAGATGTAATCTCCGAGTTTGTCGGCTCTCTCGCCGTAGGTGTTGTTGTTATTATCGCAATATGCGGAAAGCTCCTCCCATTCTTTTTCATCCTGAATATATCTCTGATGCCGCCGTTCCCATTCGGCAACTTCTTTTTTCAGCAATTCTTTTACATAAACCGGCGCTTCGGGATTCGCAAGCATATATTCCGCATACAGATTCTTTGCTGCCTCAAAATCCGTTTCTTTTGTCTCAGCCATCTTTTTCAGTTCATCCAAGTCTGCTTTATACTGGATTCTTTTCCGATACATGACAGCAAAGCCCTGAGCCTCGTTTGCCGGTTCGGTTCCCTGAAATTTTCCGGCAAAGCTGTCGCAAAGCTGAATACATTTTTCCCAATCCTGCTGACTTTCGCATACAGACAAATCTTTTTTCAATGCCGCATAATATTCTCCGATCATGTCCGCAATCATCTTTTTGACATCTCCGATGTGCGCGCCTTCGGGATGATTTTTGAAATATTCGTTATAGGCTTTGATTCTTTCGGTAAAATCCGCTCCGGTGCCGGCTTTCACCTTTTCATAATCTCTGTTTTCGATCAGCAGCGGAATCTCGGCAAGCTTTTTCTTCACAGCCTGGGCATGGTCACTTTTGGGATATTTAGCGAGAAATTCATCGTAAAGGGTTTTTACTTTTTCAAAATTTTTCTCGGAAAAAAATGATTCGGCATGGGTTACGGTCGTCTCAAAATCCCGTTTTTCAATTTTTCCGCGAACCTCTCCGACTAATTTTTTCACATCCCCGGCATACTTGCTTTCGTTGTACCGGTTCACAAAATCCTGTAATACTTTTTCTTTGTTTTCAAGCGACTGACTGCTCTTCACCGTTGTCAGCACATTCTGATAGGCATTCTTTATGCGGTTTTCCCGAATAATGCCGCCGGCAACCGTCACAGCACTTATCACAATAAGGAGTGCCGCAATGCCTGCCCCGCACAAAACCCAGAAACTCTTTTTTTTGGGATCCAGCTCGACTGTCCATTTTTCCAGAAAAACAATTTTCTTTTTATCTATCGTGAGCCATTTCTTTTTCTCTTTGAGAACCCATTTTTCTTTACGGCAGTATTCCCTGATATAGCTGACAGCATCCTCAATATCCATGTCTATTTTAAAAGACCTTCTGACAAGGAGGTTGAAATATTCATTGCGGATTTTTCCGTCAATTCCGGCAGCATCAATATCGGAATTGAGTTCTGTCAGATGCGCCCTGCTCCGGGTCAGATCATAAGCGTTTCGGAGTTCTTTTGTACGGAAAATCACGATACAGTGACCTGCCAGTGCGCCGCCGGCTGTGGCAAGCGCATCTTTCTGCCCGATCCTGCGGAGCTGGGTCTCTTTTTCCTTTGCCTTTTTCTGAAGCGCATTGAGCGGGGCATCGGGCGCGAGTTCGAGAAAATCATACAGAGAGGATTTTCCCAAAATCTTCAGATTTTCAGCGATGAGGGTTTCAAGGGTTTTGTCAAGCGTGGGACGGATATCTTCGTTTCTCACATCCCCCTTTCGGATGGGACATACGATCCGCTGATGGATTTCACCCTCGCCGACATCATATAAACGCGCCAGTTGGCTGATTGCTTTTTCGGTAATAAATCCCCGACGCTCGCAGAAGGCAAGATAGGTGTCAATCTCCTGAAATATTTCTTCTTTTTTCTTCTGTATCCATTCGGCGATTTTATCTTTGCCCACGGCATACTGCTTTGCCAAATCGGCAATTTTCTTATCGCTGACGGGTCCCTTTGCCAGCAGTATCCTGACCTGCCGGTCAATTTTAAAAAAGAGTTCCTTTTTTTTGATGCGCTCCTGAATGGCGGGTTCCGGAATACCGTGCATTTTTGCCAATTTTGCCGTCTCTTTTTTGCTGACGTTTCCCTTGCTCATGAGAATGGCAATATGCCTGTCTATTTTGTCAAACCTGCCTTTATCCTTTTCTTTCAGAATCTCTTTGGCATCTCTGGCTTCTTTGTGCCGGAGTTCGGGATCGCTCATGACACGCCGGATTTCCGGTATCATGTCAATATACTGCTTTGATTTGATTGCCTTTGTGGGATGGTTGCGGTAACGGCTCCACTGCGCCTGCTTCTTTTTAATCGCTTCTTCAATGATATTTATATCTTTTTCTGCCGGCTCTAAGGAAAGTTCAAGCAGCAGATAATAGTTTTCTCTTTCCATTATGTTAAAATTCTCCGCAAATGAAAGTGTGCTGTCAGTTTTTTTGCCACGAATTTACACAAATTTTTCACGAATGAACACACACGAATTTTGAATCAGTTATGAGTTACGCAGTTGAGACCTCACCCCCCGGCCCCCTCTCCGAAGGAGAGGGGGGGTAATCTCCCCTCCCCTTCGGGGAGGGGCAGGGGGTGGGGTGGGCAGGGGGTGAGGTTATGAAACGGTCATTTCCTTGCCCCGCGCCTTTGCCTTTTTCATTTCATCATCCTGAATCACGGAAGTAGTCTTCATGATGGCTTTGACGGTGCGGCGGGAGGCTGTGGGTTCAATTGCCGTGATTTCAAGCCGCCCTTCCTCGTTCATTTTAAATGTAATGTCAATGGGCGTGTCTGAGGAAAGTCCGGGGGGAAGATTCAGCACTGCCGTACCGATGACAAGCGCCTGTTCGGGGGGGGCAATGGTTTCGCTGCTCTCGTTCTCCATGATCTGAATGGAAACCGCTTCCTGATCGTCAACAGCGGTTCCGAAAGTTTTGGTGATGGTGTTCGGCACATCGGTATTTTTCAGAATCAGATTGAACACCACTTCCTGATCGTTCGAGTCATGGGCAATAATACCGAAACTCTTGCTTGTCACGTTCTTGATTTTGATTCTGGACCGCTGAACATCGGCAAGACTGTAACCCGTATCTTCAGCCACGAGCTGTTCCACTTCGTCCAGCACATTTTCAATATCGGCTTCCGGTGATTCTTCCAACTGCGCCACTGTTTTACCGGCTTTTGCGGCAGCCTTTTTCTTCATGCCCTCATTAAGCGCAAGTTTCCATCCGTAAATGGCGGCACCTTTTGCTACGGCTTCATCAGGATCGAATATTTTGGGCGTTATGGAAAATTCCTGCTTGACACGGGTCGCCACCTGCGGCATACGGCTCGAACCGCCGACTAATATAATCTCGTCATAATTCCAGTAGCCTTTTTTCTTTGCCTCTTCCAGCATTTCATAAGTCAGGGCAACGGTTCTTTCCAGCAGGTCCTGAGTGATTTCCTCAAATTTTTTCCGCTCCAGCATGACCTTGACCCGCTCGCCGCCGTGAGTAATCAGCACAGGTGTTTTGTCCCGCTGGGACAGCACTTTCTTTGCTTTTTCAGCCGAAAGCAGCAAATCCTGGCAGGTGTCCGGGTCTTCGAGAATATCTTCCTCCACTTTGGTCGTGTTCTGAAATTCCTGAAGCAGATAAGCCACAATTCGGTCATCCCAGTCTTTTCCGCCCAGATTGTGATCGCCGCCAGTACAGATCACCTCGATGGCATTTGACTGAATATCAATCATGGTGATGTCAAAGGTGCCGCCCCCCAAGTCATAGACCAGCACAACTTTTTCCTCGGCGGATTCCAGAAAGCCGTAAGCAATAGCCGCAGATGTGGGTTCGTTGATGATCTGGCGCACATTGTAGCCGGCGATTTCACCGGCTCTGCGTGTGGCTTCCCGCTCGTTGATGCCGAAATATGCCGGACAGGTGATGACGATATCTGTAATTTTTTCCCCCAGATTCTGCTCGGCATCCTGAACGACTTTTCGGATGACAAAACTGGAAATTTCCTCAGCCCTGAAGGTTTTTCCGTTATGCTCGAAGAGAAAATCCGGCTCCCCCATGGACCGCTTCACAAAACTGACCACATCATTGGGATATATTTTGGAGTTTTCTTTGGCAACCTCGCCGACGACGACATTCTCTCCGTCAAAAAAAACGACAGAAGGCGTTATATGCTGGTTATCCGAATTGGGC
The DNA here is from genome assembly GCA_020049595.1 of Desulfobacteraceae bacterium. Taxonomy (GTDB): domain Bacteria; phylum Desulfobacterota; class Desulfobacteria; order Desulfobacterales; family JAIFKL01; genus JAIFKL01. The sequence continues at coordinate 4,898 of JAIFKL010000042.1, read as the reverse complement.
ATCACGACGGGTTTGCCGTATTCGTCAACAACAGCAATGGAGGAATAAGTCGTCCCAAGGTCAATTCCGAAGATTTTTTTTCTTTGCTCGTTCATCACATAACTCCTTCTCTAATTGAGAATTGAGAATTGAAAAATTATTTCTCAATTCTCAATTCTCATTTATAAACATACACCGCAACCATTTCAGGGCGAATGACTTTGCCTTCCCATTCGTATCCGGGTCTGAGACTTTCCGCCACAGTTTTGTCTTTGGATTTATCCGATGTGTCATAAGTTCTTAAAATTCTCTGACGGCTTGCGTCAAATATGTTTCCGTCGCAGGTAAACGGGTTCACGCCCTGCCGGTAAAAGAGGTCTTCCAAATCCGAGGGGATACTTTCCAAAAGTTTCAGCAGCTTTTCAGGATCATTTTCTGAGGCATCCTGCGTATGGTAATGATTGGTCAGCTTTCGGATATTGTCAATCATCTGAATAATATCCATGACAATGGACCGCAGATATTTTTTGAGCATATCGCTTTTGTATTCCTGAAGTTCCTTGTGAAGCTTGTCAATCATTTTTTCTTTGTGTGCGTCATATTTGAGCTTGCTCTGAAATTCATTCTCAAGATGTATCATCTGTTCCTGAATTTCAGCTAATTTTTTATCTATCGGCGGCAGAGGCTTTCCCATATCACCGACCACATCTTCGGCTTCAAGATATGCCCGCAGCGCGTCAGGCTGGGGCGGCATGTCTGCACCGAAATCCCATTGCGCCGAAGCCTTCGGGTGATTTTCCTGTAGAGCCTGAAAATTCTTGAATGATATGGCACCGTCTGCCACAGAGCTGATAACCGATACAAATCCTGTTACGGTTGCCTGTGTTCCCCACCGGCATTTCCAGTCAACCTGCAATTTTATTGTGCTGCTGTCCTTCCTTGCATACGTTCCGGTCCAGGGAAAGGGTGCATATTCTCCCAATGCAATCTTTGTCAGATAGTCTGTGAGTTCGTTCCGATCCGTATCAGATGCGAGCATATCCCATATCTGCGTTCCTCTCAGCGACCCTTCGGGATATCCCAGAATTTCATACAGGATTGAATTCATGAAAGTTATGTTTCCGTAAATATCAATTTCCTGAATTCCGTAAAGATTGGTTTCAATGAGCGCCTGATACCGTTCTTCAAGTTCCTGAAGCAGCTCCTGCAAGGTATTTTTTTCTTTGATGAGTTCTTCCCGGGTTTTTTCTTCATCATTCATTTTATTTATTTTTTCCTACGTGTTATAAGGAGTGAGCGGTAAAGACAAGCTGATAAGAATTCCTTTTTGATTTGGAAAATTATAAAGTAAAGTCAAATAGGTGTCAATGGAAAAAGGCAGGAAAATTTATTACAGAGATAACCATATAAATTCTATTATAATTACAACACATATTATACGCCTGATTTTCCATTGCAATTCACAGGGTTCATAACCGTTTTCGTATTTCCGGGTTATAGGATTTCACTGTTCCGGAATTCAGTTTTGAAAAAAATATATATTATTGTTTAAGATAATTATATCAGATGTTTTTTTTCAGGCACATATTTTGCTATAATAAAGGTGTTAAAGCTTAACACAGTTATAACCATTGATTTTTTTTATGACAAAAAAGGAGTGTGACAATGAAAATCAGATTGATCTTCGCGGGAATGATGATTTGCAGTATGTTTTTAACGGGCGCTGCCGGGGGATACACCGGAACAGATCAGGGTGTCCTTTTGGAAGACAGGGCTGCTGTTCAGGCACAAAGCCTTTATGATGAAGAAAGCGATTTCCGGCGTTTTGCCTTTATTCCTTTGTTTCTCTTCGGAACGGCTCTGTTTGCCGCAGGGGGATTCGGCAGAAAAATGCTGTCGAAGAAAACTGAACATTAAATCTGTATGTGTGTTTATCCGTGGCGGAAAAACACCCTGCATTTTTTGCCACGAATGCACACGAATCTCTCACGAACATAAGAACATGAATTGATTTAATATATTATTTTATTTATAAAAAAATTCGTGCCTTCATTCGTGCAGAAATTTGTGTTCATTCGTGGCAAATTGAAATTCACCCTTTTGTAATTTGAGGCACGGGGACGCGGGCATACCGCCGGCATCTACAAGAAGTTTACATTTGTTTTCTGACCCTTACCCAATTCGATCAATGCGCCTGCGCCTGATCTGCCGATGCTGCAATTGACAACCGTTGTCTCGCGGATAAACGCCGTGCCGGGCATTTCATGGATATGACCGCAAATCAGCACCTCCGGCTGACACCGCAAAACAAGATCATGCAGACGCTTGCATCCCGCATGAAATTTTCCGCCGACTTCATCTAACGTGCCATAGGGCGGCGGATGAATGACTAATACCGAAGCTTTTTCTGCAAGCGGTTCAAGCTTGTCTATCAACTGCTGTTCAAAAAGACATATCCGTGAGCGGAAGGGAAGCGGCACCGTGCCGCTTGCGCCCGCAAAGGAAACGCCGTTCATTGTTATCTCTTTGAGATGAAGCGATGAGATATTCTGATATTTCTCCATCAGCCTTTCCATGCCCGAAGGATCGGTATTTCCACGAATTGCCAGCACGGGAACCGACATATCGTTCAGTTTGTCAAAAACCGAGCCTGCGCCGAAAAAAGTGATAATATCTCCCGCAATGACTAACACATCGGGCTTGATGTTCAGGATATTTCTCCGAATCATCTCGATTCGTTCTTTTCTGCCGTGAATATCGGCAACCGCATAAATACGCATCTGTCAAACTCCTAAAATTGAGAAGTGAGAAGTGAGAAGTAATTTTTCAATTCTCAATTCTCAATTCTCAATTTTTCATTTCTTTTATGCCAAAGCATTGTTCAGATCGGCGATAATGTCATCCGCATTTTCAATGCCTACGGAAAGCCGGATCAGCCCGTCTGCTATGCCGGCATATTTCCGCTCTTCCGGCGTGTAAGTGGAATGCGTCATTGACGCGGGATGCTGAATCAGCGTTTCACAGTCGCCGAGACTTACCGCCAGAATGCAGAGTTCCACCGTATTCATCACTTTTTTTCCGGCTTCCAATCCGCCCTTGACTTCAAAGGCAATCATGCCGCCGAATTTTTTCATCTGCCGGGCTGCTGTCGCATGACCCGGGTGAGAGCTGAGACCCGGATAATAAACCCTGTTTACATTCGGATGCTGTTGCAGCCATTGAGCAATTTTAAGCGCATTGTCGGAATGCTTTTCCATTCGCAGCGCAAGGGTTTTGATGCCCCTCAGAAAAAGCCACGCATTGAAAGGACTCATAATCGGACCGTAATGCGTCACATATTCCTCTTTGATATGGGCAATCATCTGTTTTGTGCTGACAATTACACCGCCGATAATATCGCCGTGACCGCTGAGATATTTTGTCGCGGAGTGAACTACAATATCTGCGCCGAGAAGCAGCGGATTCTGAAGATAGGGGGAGGCAAAAGTATTGTCAAGAATGAGCGGAATCTTATGTTTTCCCGCAATTGCCGCCCACAGTTCAATGTCAACAATATCGAGCGTGGGATTTGAGGGCGTTTCCGTATAAAGAAAGCGCGTCTTTTTGTCAATGCGTTTCTCGATTTCCTGCGCGGCGCAGCAAGTGGCAGGGGCAAGAAAACGCGGCTCGATTGAAAGGTCTCTTAAATGCTTGTTGAAAAAAGCGAATGTTCCGCCGTAAATCGTGCTGCAAGCCACGAAATTGTCTCCGGGCTTTGCGAGAGTCAGCGCGGCCGAGGCAATTGCCGACATGCCTGATGACGTGGCAATCGCGGCTTCGCCGTGTTCAAGAAGCGCTATTTTTTCCTGAAGCAGATCAACGGTGGGGTTGGATATGCGTGTATAAACGTAGCCCTGCTCCGTTCCATTAAAGATACCCGCGCCGTGATCCGCATTTTTAAATTGAAATGTGGAAGTCAAATGAATCGGCGGGACAAGGTCCATGGACGTGTGATGGACTGTATGAGTTCCGTGAACAATTTCTGTTTCTTTGGCAAGTTTTTTCATTGGTTTCTCTGTTTTTTTGATTTCTCGCAAAGGCGCAGAGAGCGCAAAGAAAAAAGCTTATTTTTTTAAACTTTTCTCCTTTGCGTCCTTTGCGGTCTTTGCGAGAGAAAAAAAGGGGTTCTCGCAAAGGGCGCAGAGAGCGCAAAGAAAAAAGCTTATTTTTTTAAACTTTTCTCCTTTTCTCCTTTGCGTCCTTTGCGGTCTTTGCGAGAAATGTTTTTTTATCATAGTTTGTGTTCATTCGTGGAAAAAATTATCTCCTTTGCCGAACCTGAACCGTTACCTGATCCTGAGCAATACCCGATTTTAATTTTGTGCCGTCATCCACTTTGAGGGTGACCGTATATTTTCCGGGCTTCTGATAACGATGAATGACGCTGGCGCCCTGAGCTTTGTCGCCGTCTCCGAAATCCCAGTAAAGTATCAGCGGGTCCCCGTCCGGGTCATGGGAGCCGGTCGCGTCAAACACCAGCGCATCATTTGCCTCACCGATATACGCTTCCCGATCTTTGCCCGCATCCGCAACCGGCGAGGCATTAACACGGACATTGACAACATCTTCGACACTGCTGCATGTCGTATCCGAGTCATCTGTAACCGTCAGTTTGGCGAGATATTTTCCGGGTTTTTTATAACGATGAACGGCAGTTGCGACCTGCGCCCTGTCTCCGTCCCCGAAATCCCATTGATAAGAAATCAGCTCGCCGTCCCGGTCTTTGCTCGCGGATGCGTCAAAGCGGACATCTTCATCAGGGGACACGATGCGGTCTGCGCCGCCATCCGCGATGGGCGGATAATTCGCCGTAATGATAAGCGATGCCTGCGCCCTGCTGTTGTTCAGATCGGTTCCGTCGTCAACTTCCAAAACCAGCG
>JAIFKL010000362.1 GCA_020049595.1 Desulfobacteraceae bacterium | reverse complement strand
TGATGAGCATCTTTCTGACTTCCGGCACGACCGGAAAGCCCAAAGGCGCCATGCGTACCCATCGCCACAACTACCTCAACGCTCATGCCGCTGCGATTGAGTTGTCGCTTCAGCCTGATGACCGGGTATTGCTTCTTTTTCCCTTTTATCATGTGACATTGGAAGACCGTTTCTGTCACATTCTGCGGGGCAATACCATCGTGATGCGTCCGGCAGGCAGCTTCAGAGCGCCGGAAGTGCTGGAACTGCTCGCCCGGCATCGCATTACCGTGTGTCAGTTTGTTCCCACCATGATCAGCACATTGCTTCAGGAGAAATCCATCGAAGACTACGACCTGAGCGCATTGCGTCTGATTCTTTACGCGGCTGCGCCCATGCCCGTGAATCTGCTCAAACAGGCAATGAAACGCTTTAAGAACACCGGCTTCATGCAGTTTTTCGGACAGACAGAAACGGGTCCCATGACAACCGTGCTGCCGCCTGCCGAACACCGCACAGAAACCGAAGCAGACCAGCAGCGATTGCTCTCCTGCGGACGGATTGCTCTGCATTTTGAGTCGCGCATTGTGGACGAAAACGACAACGAGGTGGCTCAGGGCGAGGTGGGAGAACTCACGGTTCGCGGCGAGTCCATGACTGTCGGATACTGGCAACTGCCTGAAGAAACAGCAAAGCTGATGAAAGGCGGCTGGCTTCATACCGGAGACTTTGCCAAGAAAGATGCACAGGGGTTTATCTATATCGTGGATCGCAAAAACGACACGATTATCAGCGGTGGCAAAAATATCTACCCCCGAGAGGTGGAGGAAGTTCTCTACACCCATCCTGCTGTGCTGGAGGCAACGGTTATAGGCGTTCCCGATCCGCACTGGGGCGAGTCGGTCAAGGCAATCGTCGTATTGAAAGAGGGAAAAACCGCGACCGCGGATGAACTGATTTCCTTCTGTAAGAAAAATATGGCAAGCTACAAGAAGCCCACCACAGTGGATTTCAGCAATGCGCTGCCCAAAAGCCCGACAGGCAAGATATTGAAGCGGGTGCTGCGGGATGACTACTGGAAGAATCAGGAGCGCAAGGTGTGATGTATCTTGCAAAAACAAATGTCTCTCGCAAAGGCGCAAAGGGCGCAAAGCGGTCTCAGTAAAGCGCCCGGCTTAAAACAGAATCTGTTTTAAGCTTGGGTCGCTTCAGAAGCGATTTGATCTGTTCTCAGCCTGGGTCGCTCTACTTTTCTTTGCGCTCTTTGCGTGCTTTGCGAGAAACAAATGACTAACCCAATAACCGGCGAGGGCTTGCCCCGCCACAACAAAACAATAAGGAGATAACATGAACAAGGCATTGGCAGTTTTTGTATCGGCTATGATTCTCTGCTTCGGAGCCGTCACGGTTCAGGCAGGACCCGTGGAGTTTCAGTTCGCTCACTTCATCAACCCGATTGAACCGGGACCCGAATCCGGACAGTGGATTGAAAAAGATGTGAATGAAAAACTGAAGGATAAAGTCACCGCCAAGTATTTCCACTCGGGTCAGATGGGCAATGAAATCGAAATCGTCAAAAAAGTCCGCATGGGCGCGCTTCAGGGCGCGTACTGCACCGGCAATTATGCCCCCGAACTCAATTCCAAATTCGGCATCGGCACACTTGCCTACTGTATGGATTCCTACGCCAAGTGGGAAGGTTTGCTGAAAAATCAGGAACTTAGAAACGAATTATTCTCCAGCCTGAAAGATAAGGGTATTCTCGTACTTGACATGGCTTATTTCGGCGTTTACGGCATTGCAACGACCAAGCCTTTCAAAACGCTGGAAGAGATGAAACCCATGAAAATGCGTACCACCCAAGCCCGTTATCCGCTGGCTTTCTGGAATGCAATGGGAATGAACCCCCTGCCCATGGCATGGGGCGATGTTTTTCCTGCTCTCAAACAGGGCGTGGTGGACGGCACGGATCAGACCGAGAATGTTGCCCGTATGCGTCTGGCAGATGTCTGCAAATATTTCACTCATACCCGTCACATGCTGGGTCTGTTTTTCTTCATGGTCAATGAGAAATGGTGGAGCAGTCTGGATGCGGATACCCGGAACGCCCTGTCTGAAATTATATCTGCAAACCTTGCCAAAGCCCGGCAGGCAAGCATGAAACTGACCGAGGAAGCTGATGCCGCGCTGAAGGAAAAAGGCGTTACGGTAACTGAGCTTACCCCGGAGGAAATGACAAAGTTCAAGGCAAGTCAGACGAGCGTATGGGATAAATTTGAACCTGAAATCGGCAAAGATTGGATGGACAAGATCAAGGCTTTCACGGCTACAATTGAGAAATGAAAAAATTGAGAAGTGAGAAGTGAGAAGTGAGAAGTGAGAAATCGGAAGTGTTCACTTCTCACTTCTCAATTCCAAAGGGAGTTTCTGATGAAAGTTATTATGTCCGTTTTGGACCGTTTGGAAAATTGGGGCATTCTGATCTGTTTCTCTGTCAGCTTGGCGGCGCTGACTCTCAGCATCATCACCCGTTATGTTTTCCATCCCCTCACATGGCCCGATGAACTGACCACCTATCTGTTTATACTCATGACCTTTCTGGGGGCAAGCGCATCTGTCAAAGACGGCATGGAACTGAAGGTGGACGCCATTTACGGAATGCTGCCCCGATGGCGTTTTCGCTTAGACCTGCTGCTGCATATCGTCCGATTAGGCGTGTGCATCACGTTTATCTATTCAGGCTGGAAATTTGTGCTGATCGAGATGGATATGGAAACAGTCACGCCCATCCTGCTTATCCCCCGAAGTATTGTCGCGGCTATGTTTCCCTTTTTCGGATTCATCATGGCTATCCGCTCGGTGAACTGTCTGTGGCAGGTCATCCGGGAACATCGCCAGAAAGGGCTTTAGACAATGGAATCAATCATTATTCTTTTTATCCTGTTCGGACTGCTGCTGCTGCGTATCCCCATCTATATCTGCCTTTATCTCACCGGCGTATTGGGACTGTGGATTTTCACCGGCATGGATCTTACCTTCGTGGCGCAGACCATGCTCCAAAAGCTTGACAATTTCTCTTTGCTCAGTATTCCTTTTTTCATTCTGATGGGCGCGGTCATGGTGCGGGGACAGTCTGCCACGCGTTTAGTACAGTTTGCATGGAAATTTGTCTCATGGCTGCCCGGGGGCTTGGGCATTACCGCCGTTGTCTCTTCAGGAGTATTCGGAGCAATCAGCGGTTCCGCCATTTCCACTGTGGTCACCATCGGCGGCGTTATGTTTCCTCACATGGACAAGTATCGCTACCCCAAAGACTTTTCCGTAGGCTTGGTCACGGCTGCGGCTATTTTGGGCATCATTATTCCCCCCAGCATCATCATGATCGTGTGTGCGCTTACTGCGGGCGAGTCTGTTGTGCGGCTTTTTGCAGCAGGCTATCTGCCGGGAATACTGATTATGATCATGCTTTCGATTTACGCATGGTGGGAAGCGCGGCGGAAAGGCGTGGGCAGAGAGACGCTTGAACACTTTGATTTTAAAGGACTTCTCACTGCCGGTAAAAATGCTTTTTTCGCAATTTTCATCATCGCGGTACTTTTTGCAGGCATTTACTCAGGCGCGTTTACTATCACCGAAGCCTCGGTTGTCTCCTGTGTCCTGATACTCGTTGTCGAGATGATCATCTATCGAGCCGTGACGTTGAAAGATTTGAAAGAACTCCTGATCTCATCAGGTGTTATCAGCGGTGCCTTGGTGATCACTGTTTCCGGGGCAGGCGTCATTTCCGAGTATATCATCCTCCGGCAGATTCCTCAGAAGATGCTGGAAATATCCATGACGTATATCCCCAATGCCTCGGTATATCTCGCGTTCACCTGCGTGGTATTGCTCATTATCGGAACTTTCATGGATCAGATCGGCGCGATTATGATTCTGGTGCCTATCATGATGCCCATCGCCAATCATCTGGGTATAGACCCCATTCACTACTGCCTTCTTTTCTCGGTGGGACTTGGTATCGGGTATATCACACCGCCGCTGGGACTGCTGCTTTACACGGCGCAGGCAATTACTCGGCTGGATTTTGTCAAGGTAACCAGAGCCATCTACGGACCTCTGATTATTTACATTGTCGCGCTGTTTATTATCGCGTTTGTGCCATGGATTTCCACCGTGATTCCCAATCTGCTTCTGGGTCCTGGTTAAGCAGTCATAGCACTTCGGAGTGTTCAATCCGGAGTGCTGAAATGAGCCGCAAGGCGAAATTTTAGCAACACACACTCCGGAGTGGAGTGCGTCATTTTATAAAAACGGGGAGCGAAGCGACCCATTTTATAAGATAGGTCAGCACTGATGCTAAAATTTCATTTTAGCACTCCGGAGTGTCCTGTTATAAAACATAAGGAGTATTTATATGGTTCCCGTCATTAAAAAAATTCTTTTTGCGACTGACCTCAGCGAGAACTCCCGACACGCGTTCTGCTATGCAGCCGCTCTGGCGACCGGTCAGAAAGCCGGCATTGTCATGCTTCATATATTGGAGGAAACCGGAACCGGCATAGACCGGCAGCTCTCAAATCTGTTCGGAAAAGAGAAATGGGAGCTTATGCAGGAAGCGCATAAAACCTCAGCCAGAGATATTATCATCAGCAAGCGGAAAGATTACGACATTATCCGCAATGCCTTGGAAAGCTTTTCGACTTTCACGGATACAGATGATTCCAAAAGCGACTTTGAGACGCACGACATTATCGTGAAGAGAGGAGACATCATTGAGGAAATACTGAATGTGGCTGCCGAAAAAAGCTGCGACCTGATTGTCATGGGATCACATAAAGGATTGCTCGGCAAAACAGCAGTGAGCAAAGTTGCAAAAGGAATCCTGAATCAGACGAAGATTCCGGTTCTTATTGTTCCGCCGCCGGATAAGGGCAATAAGTGAGAAGTGAGAAATGAGAGTGAAAATCTTTGTATTTTTCGCCATCTTCTTTGTAGCCATAAGCGGTTTAACCTCACAGAATCAATCATCATCGAGTGAGCAAAGATGATCCGGCAGTGTGCATATCTCACACAGACCGGCAGGCAGGGAGACGTTGCAGCGTTTCCCTACCTGATTTTTGCGTGCAGGATTTCCCGCAAGGTCGCCAGCAGTTCGATTTTCTGTCCCTCAGAATATTTCAGCAAATACTTTTTTACCATATCTTCCTTTTTATCTGAAATATTTTTCACCGCCAGCTTGCCTTTTTCCGTGATTTCCAAGCATTTTAAGCGGTCATCCTCCGGCACGTTCTTTCGGTTGATAAATCCGATTTTTTCCAGCCTCTTGGTGATACCGCTCATGTTGGCACCTGAAACCAGCATGATCCTGTTGATATTTTTCATGGTATTCTGCCCGTCTTTTGATGCCTCCAATACCCTGAGTACATTGTATTGAGGGAAGGTCAGTTCATAATCTTTTAAAACAACAGAAGATTCTTTTTTAAAACGCTCGGCAACCCTCACAATTGCCATCATCACCCGCTCATCTATGCTCATATCGTTCTTATAGCTTCTCTCTGACATCATCATTATACGCTCCTTTCCATATACTTACAACATTTGCTGAACCTCATGAATTTCTATGCCCTTTGTAAAACGGGTTTATCTGTTTTCAGCCCGGGCCGTTCTACTTTTATGTCATTCTTCGCAGCGCTCAGAATGACAGAGAGTCCAGTCTCAGGGGTAAAAACACGATCCGCTTACCCCTTACCCTTACAGACGTGAGAGCAGAGACTCAAAATTTTGCGTCTCTGCCATCACCTTTCAGCCATCCTCTCGCTCGCAGGCAGAAAGCTTTCTAACAGACGTAGCAGTGTTACAAGAAAAATCGTATCGTCTTTGCGGTAGAAAATAAAAACTCCATTTCCTTCGCCGTATCGCTTATTTTGCTTATGAGCAAATACGATTTCCGTCAGTCTGTGCTGCTGAACCTGAACATCCGCATCGCCGTAACTGAAAAAAATCGAATCATAGCCCTGTGCTTCAAGTTTCGCAGCTTGGGAACGGCAGCCTGCGGGCAGCATCATCACTTTCGGTGAAAAACGCCGGAAAAAATCTTGGTTCAGAAAATCGGCGATACCTGCGTCTCCGCTCCTGAGCATGACGATTTTGTTTACATCATAAGGAATTTCAAATTTCGGCAGCACCCTGACACGCCCCGGCACCTGCTTCATAAAAGAATTGAGATGCGTCTGACAGTCCGGATTTTGTTCAAACAAATCCGCACGCCATCCGATATTGATAAACGGCACGGCAAAATGACCGTAACCCGCGCTGAGATCAATCAGATACGGCATCTCAGGTTTATTTTCGGGGGGCAGCGACTGAAAATAAGGAATCAGCAGCAGCCTTACCAATTCCGCATCCGCAAGATTTCGGAAAAAAGGATTGCCGTCCCGCAGTTCGGCGCAACATTCCTGAATCATTGCTTTAAGATGCTCAGGTGTCTGGGCAAGCAGAGATGTTTCTGCCCGACGCTGGCGATCTGCCATGTCCGCAAATGCCGCGGCAGTCTTCACGCCGCACGCGGCTGTGTCAAAAAAAGGATTGTAGCGGGAAAGCGTATCGCGAATGTGACGGCGTGTGCGCTCCCGAAATTCCGGGTTGCTGCCCAGTGCGACAGCTCTTTCCACATATTCGCCAGCGTCAGAGACAATCAGCTCTTCCAGCCCCGCGCCTCTGAGCATGGCAGCAGCCAGACTTCCCCGCATGGTTCTGCTCTCCCGGCACACAATGGGAAGTCCGACTAACAGCGGATCAATCAGCGAACACGCGCCGGCATAAGGAAAACTGTCCAAATAAATGTCGCAGAGTTCCATCACCGCATGAACATCCGCACGGGTCGGCACTCTGTTGAGAATCCGCACCCGCTTGTTAAAATCCACGCCTGCCTGTTCCATCTGCGCTTTGATCCGATTAATAAAAGGAATCGCAAGGTATCGCTTGGTCCAGTTCGGATTAAAGGGCATGAGAATCAGATAACTGTTCGGAACTTTATTGAAAATCCATGACCATACATTGGAAAGGTCCGGAAGTATTTTGAAGAAATTGGCACCGGAAAAATAAACCGTCGCATTTTCCGGAATGCCCAACTGGGTCCGATGAATGCTGATGGTTCTCGGATCCGTATCTTTATGATAAGAATAGTAATTCAGCATTCCGGGAACACGGTATAACCGCTCGGTATAATGCTTCTGTGCATCGTCATCCGGCTCGTTGAACATGGAGGAAAGATAGTAATCCGTATGCGTGAAACCGGTTGAAACCGGCGAATTTTCCACAATCACATGGATTCTCGCCATGCGGAACATTGCCATAATCGCAATCGGATTCGTGACAGCCGAGGTATTGGTGCCGATCAGCAGGACATCAAGATCATCGGCACGGATGCGGTCTGCTTTCTGCGGATATGCGCCTTCGGGCAGCAGCACAAAATTGTCTGCCCGGCTCCGGCAGTATTCCTCAAGCGGATGTTCCGTGCGGCGCATGGAGTAAAGCGTCAGATGGCACATTTCTTTGGGAATCTTGTCAAAATAAGACAGCATCAGAAAAATTTCCGTCTGAGGCGTAAAGTGTGCGGAAAGAATCCCCACTTTCAGTTTTGCCTGCGGGTCTCTCGCTGCTCTGAGCGGGAAAAGATGCGAGAGCGGCGCTTTTTGCTGCAATGCCCATGATTCCATGATTTCCGCACGCTGGCGGTAGGTCCGGCGGAGATTTTTTTCATTAAAATAAAACTGAATGAAATTCGCCTTTTGGACAAATAAATTCCGAACAGCCTCTGCCTGGGGAAAAGTTTCTTCAGATACCAAAGAGCGATGAAGCAAGTCAACCATGGCTGCGAAAAAATTGGCAAACTGATCCGCTTCTCCGATGCGGCTGAACAAACCCGGAGAGGAGAGCAGAAAATCAGCATAGCCGGAGACGAGCCAATCTGTGATCTCGCTGAGATGGGCAGGCAGCGGAAGTTCACGGGGCTGAAGCATGAGCATCGCGGCGATCAGCGTGCCCGGGGCTTTTTCCCTGTGCCATTTTTCCAAGATGCGGACAGCCAGCGACTCGGCTTCCGCGTCCCGGGGCAAATCCTGCAAATCCGCCTGTCGGAGGAGATGAAAGCGTTTTCCTTCCGCTCCTTCATACAGGCTTCGGACCGATTGTTCAGGGCAGTTCAGAAAAAGTTCCGCCAACGCTTTGCGTTCCGACTGCAAAACCGGCTCCATTCCCTGCATGACCTCTGGAGCGGCTTCCTGATACTGACGCACAAGTGATTCTAATTGATTGATATCCATAGATTTTTAGTTTTTTCCCACGAATGAAACACAAATTTTTTTTATAAATATGAGTTACGCAGTTGAATTTTTTCGCTGTCTCAGAAACCCCGCCCCACCTCACCCCCTGCCCGAAAGGGAGGGGGAAATTACTCCCCCTCTCCTTCGGAGAGGGGGCCGGGGGGTGAGGTGGGGATGAGGTGGGAGTGAGGTCTCAACTGCGTAACTCATAATAAAATAATCATCCGTGTTTTTCATTTGTGAATAATTTGTGTCCATTCGTGGTTACTATATTCCCAGCGTTCCGAGCCGGTTTCTCCACCGGGTGATGGCTCTTCTGAACCACACTAACCCGAGTCGGGTATCTTTGCCGTGAATCCTTGCCCGCCCACGCTGTCCCGGCGTAACCGGAACATCTTTGTCCAACCATTCCGCTTCTACCAAAACCGAAGGAAAAGGCGTTTTTTCTTCTTCCGAAAGATTCACGTCAAAACCGATTCGCGTGACCTTTGCAGAAAACATCTCCAAGGGATTGATGTCCATACGGGCATATACCGGGTCCCCTTCCTTAAATATCCCCACATCCGCAACCGGAACTTCCAATCGAAGCTTTGTGCGCTTGGGATCCGCTACACGTAGCACCAACTGTCCGGTCTGCAACGGAGAGCCGATCAATGCCTCCGGGTCATCCAAAATAACCACGCCCTCCGCGCCTGATCTGACTTCAGACCGCTCCAACTGACTCTCCAGAAAAACGACTTCCGCCTGTGCGCGCTCTACTTCCAATTTCTGTACCGGAATTCTGGCTCTCGCGTCATGGTCGTCATAGCCAGCGCCTTCCAAGCGAGCCAATTCCGTGCGGGCAACGGCAACACCCCGCCGCGCTTCTTCCAACTGCTTTTCCAGCACGCGGGTATCATATCGGAAAAGAATGTCTCCTTTTTTGACATATTCTCCCGGTTCGACTTCCAATTCTTCCATGATGCCGTCAAAAGGCGCAAACATATAATAAGGGCGATCCGGCATCACCTGAACCGGCGCGGCGATACGCGCCTTTACCGGAATCATGCAGATGAGCAGCAGAAACAGAGGAAAAGACAGAAGTTTTTTCCACCATTTTTTCTTTTTGGATTCCGAATCCTCCCGTTTTTTGCGGGGATTGCTCAGAGCATGTCCGAAAAACACCGAGGAATGCGACAGCAGCTTGCTTTCTTCCTGTCCCCAGGGCCGGTTGTTCCATCGCTCCAACCATAAAGCAAAGTCTCCGTCCTGACCTTTTGTCATGGGCAGCGGAATCCACAGAATATTGGTGCCGCCCACTGCTTCAAGGAGTTTCCGGGCATTGGGCGCGGCAATGTCGGAGGGCAGACTTTCCTTTGTAATAAACTGCGGTTCCAATTCCCTGCCGAAAACCTTCCTGATTTCATGCACTGCTTCGGCATAAGGATGATCCTGGGCAGAAACAACAGCTAAATCACCTGAAACACAGAATATTCTTCTTTTCTGTTTCAGCGGCACAATCATTGCCCGGTCTGTTTTGATCAGCGTATGAATCCGATTGACAATAATCGCGCCTGCTTTTTCAGGAGATTCCGCCTCCAGCGCGGCAACAGACAACTGAACCAGCCGGGCAAGAATCGTATTGGCTGCCTGCGCCTGAATAACGCTCGGTTTCTGCGGCAACTGTTTAGTTTGAATCGCTTCCAAGTTTCAATACTCCCTATGCAAAGTAAAACGGGTTTCAAACCCGTTCTACTGTGTTCAGTTTGAATCGCTTCCAAGTTTCAACACTCGCTATGCGAAAAGTAAAACGGGTTTCAAACCCGTTCTACTGTGTTCAGTTTGAATCGCTTCCAAGTTTCAATACTCGCTATGCGAAAAGTAAAACGGGTTTCAAACCCGTTCTGCTGTGTTCAGTTTGAATCGCTTCCAAGTTTCAATACTCCATATACAAAGTAAAACGGGTTTCAAACCCGTTCTACTGTGTTCAGTTTGAATCGCTTCCAAGTTTCAATACTCCCTTCATTCCGGGCAACAATCGGACTTTTCTCAATTCTCCGCCCTCAACAGTCCAATAAGCTTTGATAGTATTGCTTCGCACGTCAACCTGCGGGGAAAGCACTCTGAATTTTGCCTTTACTTCCTGTTTCAAATCCTGAAAGAAAAGCGTCTCCACTCTCCCGGGCTTCAGGCTCACTGCAATCTCGGAAGGAATGTCAGCCGCCATCCGCAGGCTGCCGGGGTCGTACACCTCCACCACATTTTTGCCAGGGGTCACCCATTCATGCGGCTGGGCATGGCGCATGACCACAAGCCCTGAAAAGGGCGCCCGGATTTTCGAGCGGTCAATCTCTGTCTGAATCATGGTGATTTCTTTGTTATTTACGACAGCTTCCATCTTTGCTTTGGCAAGTTCTTCATCCGTCACCAGACCTTTTTCGTTGAGTTTGTTCAGATTTTCCACCTGAACATCTCTGTATTCTTTGTTTGCCTCGCGCTGCTGGCGTTTCAGAATCAGGTCCTCGTGAAAAACGACTGCCAGAACATCGCCTTTTTTCACAGCGTCTCCCGCGTCAACTTTAAGATTGGAAAGAACGCCTGCCCGTTCTGCGGAAACCACAGCTCTGACGCCTGCCTCCACAACTATCGGAAATTCATCAGCATAAGCTTGGGTAAGCGTTGCCGCACCAAACAGCAGAACAAACACAATAAGATATTTGTATTTCATATGTAACTCTTTTTCATTTTTATTAAAAGTCAGGTTTATTTATTTTTGCCACGAATGCACACGGCCGATCTTATTAAAATCAGGTTTCACAAATTAAACACAAATTGATTCTCTCAATTCGTGCTTTATTCGTGGCTGAAATTTGTGTTCATTCGTGGCTGAAAAATAAACCGCACTAATGCAAGACTTTGGGAGAAGGCTGAACGGTCTCTGTTTGCGCCTTCTGAGGAGCTGACGGCAAATTGAGTTCCCATTCCGCCCGCATCAGATTTTCCGCCAGCAGTTTGCAGAAAGGATGAAGAAAAGCATTGTTCACCATAAATTCTATTCCCTTTCCGGCAGAGTTGTGCAAACAGAGAATATCGCCCTGAGGTGCCTGTTTTACACGGATGCCGAAGAGCAGAATCAGCTCTTCTCCCAAGGGATAAGTGGTTACTTCTTCCGAATATTTCTGCGTAAAATTTGTCTGAGATACGACCTTGGACATCAACTGCTGCAACACGGGCCACAGCACTTTCACAAAACGCCGGGTAAGGTAAAACCTGAATTCCTCTTTGTTGAAGGTATTTAATTTGAAAATAATTCGGTCTTCTTCAGGACTGAATTGCAGATTAAACTGATGAATATTCATCGCCACAGACCTCTTTTTATTGAGAATTGAGAATTGAGAATTGAGAAATAATTTCTGCTTTCTGTCATTCCGAACGCAGTGAGGAATCTGAGCCGATCTTATAAAATTAGCTCGTTGCACTTGAAATGACAAGATCGGCTGTGTTTAATTCTCAATTCTCAATTCTCAATTCTCAATTCTCAATTCTTTCATTTCTGAAACAATCCTATTTTCTTCTGTTTTGCCATCAGACGCCAGAACTCCCGCGAAACCCGTCCCATCATACTGATGGTCTCGCCTTTTATCCGAACAAAACAGGGAGTTCCGTAACGAAGATAAGCAGGCGGCCGTGAGATGTCAAAAAAAATAGGAAACTGCGGATCACGCGGTTTCAGCGAACCCTTTTTGGAAGGCTTGGATTCCAAAGAAGTGACAATGGACCCGCCTGCAAAATCAAACAACGCATTGTTCGGAAATTCAGTCACCGGAAAATCAAGCATTTCTCTGAATTTCCCTGTGATGATGCCGGCTTCCAAATCCGGAACCACCACATTCAGGCTCGATATGGAATTTTCATTTCCCCTCAGATTGCGATATATCTTTTCAGAAATATATGCCCGCACTTCGGGAATCTGCTCGTCCGCTACGGTCAGTATATGGCATTTCTTAAAAATATATGAACCCTGAGTCAGCATTTTATTCACATCCGCCACCTTGCCGGAAACCGGAGAAGGAATTTCCAATTGAGACAATGCCTGACGCAATTTTTCGCTCGCAGCGTTCAACCGCTCCCGTTCCGCCAAGAGCCATGTCCGGTATCCCCCCTGCGCGCCTGCCGCCGGCATATTCTTGATAGATTCCTCCGTCTGCATCAGCGCATATTCTGAACGCTTCAAATCATGCTCCAAATTTTCATCCCGGATTTTGACTAAAATATCGCCTTTTTTAACTTCTGTGCCGATCTCAGGAATCTCCGTAACAATCTTTCCTCGACCCGTTGCCTCGACCCGGGCAATTCGACCCGGGCAATATCTTTAAACAGAAAAAACGCCGGAACCATTTCAGAAGTCTGCACCGGCACAAAGAGCCAGCCGACCGCGAGCGCAAGTACCAGCATTCTGACAGTCAGCTTTAATTTCGATCCCCAGTATTTCCGGCTGTTAAGCAGAAATGCAATTTCTTTAACTAAAGGACTCGCGACAAAAACAAGAAAAAGAATAATCATAGACCAGATCGCTACAAACTCGTCTATGTTTTCATAGATCATGACCTGAATGCCGAAGATGATAACGAGAAAATACAGGCTGCATCCGAGACCGAATATCGCCATGATATGTTCTCTGGGGTGTTCTTCGGGCTTGGGGCCTTTCCAGTCCACCAGCAGCCTGCGGAGATAATACTTATACATCATCATGGCGCGGGAACGCAGATTGCTCATCCCGAAATAATCCATGAGAATATAGTATCCGTCAAAGCGCATGAAAGGACTGA
>JAIFKL010000191.1 GCA_020049595.1 Desulfobacteraceae bacterium | reverse complement strand
TCCGCCTTCAACGGACATGCCGGGAATGACATCACCCGGCTTGTATGTCTCTACTACCACGCCTTTTTGCTTTTTCTCCGCTTTCGTGATTTCAAGGAAACCCGGCTCCCCCGCAAATAAAGGAGAACTGCACCACAAGCACCACACGAAACACATAATGAGTAATTTTTTCATTTAAAACTCCTTTTAAAATTGCAGATTCTTTGAAGCTCCGTAGGAGCGTCATATTTGTAGCAATACAGCAAGCGAGAAAAGCCCCCGAACTCCGTAGGAGTGAAATATTTCCGGCTGATACGGTATTTCGCCCCTACGGGGCTTGTCTGATTTTATTAATCCGGTGCTACAAATATCCCGCCCCTACGGGGCTGTTTATCCAAAGTCCGAAGGCTGAACAGCAATCCTGTCAATCAGAGCAATCAGATGAATCAGAATCAGAGTTCAGACAATGTGTTAGCTACCCGATGCCTCTCTTTTAGCCGCAGCAGATAAAGGAAAAATTTTTTCATATTCATGACCATAAATCTGAAGTGCATCCCACATATCTGTATGCCTTTGAAGGTTGAGCCAAAACTCCGCACTTGTGTTGAAGAGACGCGCCAGACGAAATGCAATATCTGGAGTAACGGAACTTTTTTCTTGAATGAGATCATTTACAAATCCCTGAGAGATACCCAGAGATTCGGCAAGCTGCTGTTCCGTCATTCCGAGAGGCTCAAGATATTCATATTTCAAAATTTCTCCCGGATGTGTCGGTTTTCTGTTTTTCGGTAACATAATGTCTCCTAATGATATTGTATGAGTTCTACATCATAAATTTCTCCGTCTTCAAAACGAAAACAGAGTCTCCATGGGCCGTTGACAGAGATCGCATATTGCCCTTTGCGCTCCCCGTATAAAGCATGAAGATGATTTCCCGGCGGAGATTCCAAGTCTTTTAATGTTGAAGCCGAGCATAGAATATCTAATTTATGTCTCAACTGGCGTTTTAACTGTGAAGGAACTCGTTTATGTTTTCCGTCATGATAAAAAATTTCCAACCAGTCCTGCTTAAATGTTTTTATCATAATAATTTAATTTAATAAAAAAATTGGTGATAAGAAAAGATTTTTTTGGAAATCCTCTCTTATCACTAATCCCTATGTCTAACCATTCTCCTGAGTAAAACGCGCCAGCGACGCCAATTTCGCCGCAGCTTTGCCCGTATCAATGGCGGCTTCGGCAAGGCGGATGCCTAACCATTCTCCTGAGTAAAACGCGCCAGCGACGCCAATTTCGCCGCAGCTTTGCCCGTATCAATGGCGGCTTCGGCAAGGCGGATGCCTTCCTTCAAATCTCCTGCTTTCCCGGCTGCGACAATCGCCGCCGCCGCATTTAGTAATACGACATTCCGCTTGGGTCCTTTTTCTCCGGCAAGAATTTTCCTCGTGATCTCCGCATTGACTTCAGGCTTTCCCCCGCGAAGGGCTTCCGGCGCTGCTTTTTCTCCGAAAAACTGCTCCGGCTGTATATTATATGTGCGGATCATATCGTCTTTGAGTTCGGAAATCCGCGTCGCCGCACACACGGAAATCTCATCCAAGCCGTCATGTCCGTGAACCACAAACGCCCGCTTTGCGCCCAGCAGCCGAAGCGCCTGAGCAAACATTTCCGTGAGTTCCGGCGCATACACGCCCAAAAGCTGGCAATTGGCGGCGGCAGGATTGGTGAGCGGTCCCAAACATTTCCGTGAGTTCCGGCGCATACACGCCCAAAAGCTGGCAATTGGCGGCGGCAGGATTGGTGAGCGGTCCCAGCATGTTGAAAATGGAGCGAATTCCGACTTCTTTTCTCGCTTTTGCCGCGTATTTCATCGCGCCGTGATACAGCGGCGCAAACAGAAAGCCGATGCCGATTTCCCGAACCGCTTCTTCCACGACTTCCGGCGCAGTGTCTATTTTCACGCCCAATGCCTCGAGCAAATCCGCACTCCCGCACTGGCTCGTTATAGAGCGGTTGCCGTGCTTGGCGACAATTATATCACAGCCCGCAACTACAAACGCGGTTGTCGTGGAGATATTGAAGGTATGCGCGCCGTCGCCGCCCGTGCCGCAGGTGTCCACAACGGTTGTTGCGGATGTCTGAATGCGTTTGGCTTTCCGGCGCATTGCCTTTGCCGCGCCCGCCAATTCCTCAAATGTCTCGCCTTTGGTGGCAAGCGCCGCCATCATTGCGCCGATCTGTGCGTCCGTAATGTCTCCTGAAAAAATCTCGGTGAGCATTTCAGACATTTCTTCTTCAGTCAGGTTGTTTTTCCGCACGATTTTATTCAAGTTTTCCCGAAACATGATGATGTTTTCCTTTCTGGTTTTTAATTTTTATTTCTCGCAAAGACCGCAAAGACCGCAAAAGGCGCAAAGTAAAAAAAGCTTTTTTATAAAAAAATTCTTTGCGTACTCTGCGCCTTTGCGAGAAACTTTTAATTTCTCGCAAAGACCGCAAAGAGCGCAAAGGAAAAAAAGCTTTTTTATAAAAAAATTCTTTGCGTACTCTGCGCCTTTGCGAGAAACTTTATTTTGATTTCCCAATGGTTATTCCCTGAACACCGCATCCAAGTCTATTTCCAATTCAGGAAGCACGGGAAGCACGGTGATTGCCCGCGTGCCTTTGCCTTCATAAATCGCCGGAATCCCGTATTTGCCGTCCGCTCCCAGAAGCCGCACGGTCAGTAGTTTATCTATGGGGTGAATGAGCCAATACTCCCTCACGCCGTGCTTTTCATACAAAGCTGTTTTCTGAATCTGATCTTTGGCGGCTGTGGAAGGAGACAATATCTCGGCAATGAAGTCCGGCGCGCCTTTGCATCCCCGTTCATCCAATTTTGCCGGGTCGCATATCACGGAAATGTCCGGCTGGACTACGGTTGTGGTCTCGCTGTCTGCCTCGTCTTTCTCCGGCAGCCGCACATCAAAGGGCGTAGCGTATATCTCACATTGCTTATCGCTTAGAAAATTGGCAATTTGTCTCGCTAATTCCATTGAGATTTGCTGATGACGGCGCAAGGGTGCAGGACTCATATCATAAATTTCTCCTTCGATTAACTCACACCTTATCCCATACGGCCAGTTCAGATAATCGCCGTAAGTGTAAGGTTTCTTGTTTTTAAGAACAGGTAACGGCATAAAATAACCTCCTTTTGCTTTAGATTTATTTCTCGCAAAGAACGCAAAGGGCGCAAAGTAAAAAAAGCTTTTTTATAAAAAATTCTTTGCGCTCTTTGCGCCTTTGCGAGAAACTTTTTTTCTGATACGGTCATCAATCCGAATATTCCAGAAAATTCCTCAAAAGCCGCTTGCCCACCGTTGTCATGATAGATTCCGGGTGAAACTGAATGCCTTCCGTGGGATGCTCCCGGTGCCGGACCCCCATGATTTCGCCTTCTTCTGATTCTGCTGTGATTTCAAGACATTCTGGAAAATTTTCTCTCGAAATTGCAAGAGAGTGATAGCGCATCGCCTGAAAAGGCTTCAGAAGCCCTTTGAAAATGCTTTTTCCGTCCGAGCGGATTTCCGAAGTCTTGCCGTGCATCAGCCGTTTGGCGGAGACTACTTTTCCGCCGAAAGCAATGCCGATGGACTGATGCCCGAGACACACGCCCAAAATCGGCATTTTCCCCGAAAAATGTCTGATGACATCAAGCGACACGCCTGCGGATTCGGGCCTGCCTGGACCGGGCGAAATCACGATTGCCGAGGGCTTCATGGCTTCGATTTCCGGGACAGACAGCTTATCATTCCGCGCCACATTCACCGCTGCGCCGAGTTCCTGCAAATACTGCACGAGATTATAAGTAAAAGAGTCGTAATTATCAATCATTAAAATCATTTTTATCCCCCACAAGTTTCAATGCCTTCTGAATGGCTTTTGCTTTGTTTTCGGTTTCCACGCGTTCCCGCTCAGGAACGGAATCCGCAACTATGCCAGCGCCTGCCCGTACTGTGAGCCGTTTTTCCTGCACGCACGCGGTGCGGATAGTAATCGCCAAATCCATGTTGCCGTGAAACGACACATAGCCCACCGCGCCGCCGTAGGGTCCGCGGGGTTCTTTTTCAAGTTCTGCAATGATTTCCATTGCCCGGACTTTGGGCGCGCCGGACAGCGTTCCTGCCGGAAATGTGGCTCGGATCAAATCCCACGCGTCGTATTCCGGCTTGAGATCGCAGCAGATATTTGAAACCAAGTGCATGACATGAGAATATCGTTCTACAATCATCAAATCAGTGACTTGTACGGTGCCGACTTCAGCGACGCGTCCCAGATCGTTGCGCCCCAAATCCACGAGCATGAGATGTTCGGCGCGCTCTTTTTCATCCTGAAGCAGTTCATTGGCAAGGCTGCGGTCTTCCTGTTCGTTTTTGCCTCTGGGACGAGTCCCGGCAATGGGGCGCAGCGTGGCAATCCGATTTTCCAATCTCACCATTGTCTCAGGCGATGACCCCACCAGCGCGGTATTTCCCAGCTTGAGAAAAAAGAGATAAGGCGAGGGATTGATGAAACGCTGCGCCCGATAAAGACTCCACAGGTCCGGCGCAGGCTCGCACACAAAAGGCTGAGAAATCACTGACTGAATAATGTCTCCTGCCCGAATGTAGTCTTTCGTGATTTTAACTGCTTCCCGATACATCTCGGAGTCATAAAGAGGCGTTAATTCAAATTCACCCGAATTTTCAGAGTCTTGTGTTTCGGGCAGCGTCTGTTCGACTTTTTCCAAGAGACATTTCACACGGGCTTTTGCTTTCCGGAATGACGCCGCCGCGTCCCGCTCGTCATCCGTAAAAGCAATGGCAACGCAGAAGAGCGTGTGACGGATGTTGTCAAAAATCAGAAGCTCGTCAGGAATGATGAAATGAGCAATAGGCTCGCTTTCCGGCAGCCGGTTCGGAATCGCCTCAAAAAATGAAACTGTCTCATAAGCCAGATAGCCCACCATTCCGCCCCAGAATCTCGGAAGTCCCTGAATTTGAGCCGGATTGTATCGGCGCATCAGTTCTCTTAAAACCGAAAGCGGATCGCCCTTGTGCGGAATTTGTCTCACGATGCCGTTTTCCTGAACCTCCACAAATTCACGATACACACGGATGTGAGACCGCGCCGACGCGCTGAGAAAACTGTATCTCGCCCATCTTTCGCCGCCTTCCACACTTTCCAGCAAAAATACATTCTCGCTGTTTTTGTAAATTTTTTTCAAAAGGGAAACCGGCGTTTCGGTGTCTGCAAGGGTTTCAGCGCAGACGGGAATGACATTTTTTTGCTCGGACAATTGGCAGAAAAGTTCTTTGTCCGGAAACTGACTGATCAGCATGGTTTTTGTCTTCCTCCTTATTTGTTTTTATATCGTTAATAACGATATAAGCTAACTACTTGAATTTTGATTACCATCCGGAGTGCTAAAATCTGTTTTTAGCCCGGGCGCAGTGAAATTTTAGCGACTTGCGATATGCTAAAATTTCATTTCAGCACTCCGGAAAATGCTGAAATTTCATTTCAGCACTCCGGAACAGTGTTCTCGGCACAAAAAAAGCCGTGAAAAAAATGTTTTCCACGGCTTTTTAAAACAAAAAAAGACCGTGAGCTCAGGGTTGCCCACGGTCTTTATTATCTAATT
>JAIFKL010000295.1 GCA_020049595.1 Desulfobacteraceae bacterium | reverse complement strand
TTTGTGATGATATTTCTCGCAAAGGGCGCAAAGAGAAAAAAGAATATTATTATAAGTATATTTTTTAAACCTTTATATCTTTGCGCTCTTTGCGAACTTTGCGAGAAATAATCTCCCGAATTACTCAATCATCCCTTTCCAGTCCTGCGTTCTGAACCAGTAGTCCGACCGTTCTTTGAGCCAGCCTTCGCTTGAGACATTCGTAATCCAGTTGTTGAAATACGCCAGCGTGTCCGCATCGCCTTTTCTCACGCCGAAACAGATCGGCTTGGATGCCAGCGCATCGCTGAAGGCAAAAATTTTGTCAGGATATTTCAGCGCGGTGAACGCGGGCAGGGGCGCATCCCCCACGAGCGCATGGGCTTTTCCGTTGAGCAGTTCCTGAACCAATGAGCCTTCATCGGGAAACTGCCGGGACTGCGCTTTGGGAAAAAGTTTTTTGATGGTCTCAACAGCCGTCGTCCCGAGCCGGGCAATAATCGTTACATCAG
The DNA here is from genome assembly GCA_020049595.1 of Desulfobacteraceae bacterium. GTDB lineage: Bacteria > Desulfobacterota > Desulfobacteria > Desulfobacterales > JAIFKL01 > JAIFKL01. The sequence continues at coordinate 11,254 of JAIFKL010000295.1, read as the reverse complement.
GGCGGTTGAAATCTTCAAGTTCGGCAAAGCCTTGAGCCAGCGTTTTGTTTGCACAAAGATTCTGCACCGCATAGTCATAAGGAACGGTGAAGTTAATTTTAAGATTGCGCTCCGGCGTTCCTGACATGCCGGCGATAATCACATCGAATTTTCCGGTGAGGAGCGAAGGAATGAGACCGTCCCATTTGCTCGGAATCAGTTCGAGCGTTACGCCCATGTCAGCAGCCAGCCGGGTCGCCACGTCAATTTCAAAGCCGATCCACTTTCCGCTTTTGTCCTGCATTGCCCAAGGCACAAATGTGGACATGCCGACACGCATCTTCTTGTTTTTGATGATGTTTTCAACAGTGCTTTCCGCAATCAGTTTCTGCTGAATTTGTCCCGCAACAGCAATGACAGGGACAATCAGCAGCAATGCAACAGCAATCAACAATTTACGAACTTGCATTAAAATACCTCCTGAATTATGCCCTCACCCCGGCCCTCTCCCTGAAGGGAGAGGGAGAATTCTGACAACCCTCTCTCCTCCGGGGAGATGGCAGGGTGAGGGGTTTTACCTCAATAACGATTTGCCTTCAGACGCTTTTGCAGCCTGTTCACAATAAGAGACAATGTTGCTGTAATCACAAGATAAATTGCCGCAATCGTAAACCATATTTCAAACGTGAGAAAAGTGTTTGAAATAATGATCTGCCCCTGCATGGTCAGATCATAGACCGCAATTGTGCTGACCAACGCGGAATCTTTGATAAGCGAAACACCCTGATTCACCAGCGCCGGCAGCATTCGGGGAATTGCCTGCGGAAGAATAATATGGCGATAAGTCTGTGCGGTGTTCAGACCGAGACTAAAAGCCGCTTCCCGCTGCCCTTTGGCGATTGAAACAATTCCTGCCCGAAATATTTCCGACGCGTACGCGCCTTCAAAAAGACTCAGCGCCAGCACGGCAGACATAAAGCGGTCTATGTCAAAAATCGGTCCCAGCACAAAGTAGATAAAAAACAGTTGAACCAGCAGCGGCGTATTTCGGACAAGTTCCAGATACATTCTGGCGATAAGCCTTGAAATAAAACCCTCCGACAAACGCAGCAATGCGGTTCCCAGCCCGAAAATAAAGGACAGCACAAGACTCAGCGCGCTGATCTGAAACGTGACTTTCATCCCCTGCAACAGGGGACCCAGTGTAATTTTTCCGTTATCAACACGGTAGAAATATTCGGGAATCCGATACCACTGCCAATGATATCCGATTCGGTCAAAGCCCCGCCATATCAGCCAGACGCCGAAGCTCATTACAGCCAGAAATTTGAAGCAGGTTGCAGGTTGCAAGTTCGTCTTTTGACCTGCAACCTGCAACCTGATACCTGATACCTGCAACCTGATACCTGCAACTTACTCCCTTGTGATCTTATCCACATAAACGAATCGGAATGACGGTTTTCCGCCCGCATCAGCCGGTTCGATTTTGGTCAGATAAACCGCATCTGATCCCCGGTGATCTGCCGGACCGAAAGAGACGCTCAGTCCGCCGAGATCATAAGCTGACATCGCCTCCAGATGCTTTTTCAGCGATTCGGAATTGACAGCATTTCCGGCATCTTTTACCGCTTTGTGAATGATTTTTGCCGCTATATAGCCTTCAAGACTGATAAATTCGTATTTCCCATCGCCGATGGCATCCTGATATTCTTTGACAATCGGAACAGTCGCATCCCAGGGATTGGGAACTACCTGACTGATCAGCACATTTTTCACATTTCCTTCCAATGCTTCTGCCAGCGCGCTGCTCCCGACAAAAGAGATGGCGATAAAAATCGCATCAAAATTTTCTCTTTTCCAGAGTTTTACGGCTTCCGCACACGCTCTGTATGCACCGACCAGAATGACCGCTTCTACGGCTCTGTTTCCCGATATTTTCCGTGCATCTCTTGCCACTGCAATGCTGTTTCTCTGATAATTCGGCACGGACTCCCAGAACTCGTTCCATTTCTCTTTTGATGCGGATTCAACCGGGATTTTGGAAATCGGCGGCACAATCTGAACGCCGCTGACAGTTTTCAATGCTTTTAATGCGCCCTCCACGCCGGCAAGCCCGAAGGAATCTCTTTGAACAAACAGGGCGATTTTGCTGATGCCCAAATCTGCGTTTAATCGCCGGATAATATGTTCGATTTCCGCGCTGTAAGTTGCCCGGACACTGAAAGAATATGGATTCATTTTGACATCGCTTAAAAATTCCGCACCGGTAAGCGCACCGAAAAAAATCTTCTGCTTTTCCATAGAAAGCGGAACCGCAGCTTTAGAGGTCGGCGTGCCGACATAGCCGAAAAGTGCTGTCACATTTTCTTTGAAAAAACTATCTGTATTTTCAACACATATTGCAGGTTCATACTTATCGTCCAGAAGTTTCAACTGAATTTCTTTTGCATATTTCTTAAAATAGGCGTTTGCGCCCCGATTCATTTCGGTCCCCAGAAAAGCGGCGGGACCGGATACTGTACAGGACTGCCCCAGCGTCACCTGTGCATCAGCATCACTCTGAAACAAGAGTGCGATCACCAGCAGTATCCCTGCCGCCAAAAATTTCATTTTTACCCCTTTCATTGTTCCTCCTTTTTTTGCGTTTTTACAGTTATTTTTTTTAACCGCAAAGGGCGCAAAGAACACAAAGAAGGCACTGAGAGTGCGCTTTGTGAAACCTTTGTGACCTCTGTGACCTCTGTGGTTAATTTTTTTACTGCAATTGAAACAAAAAGCTACTTCTGTGCGTCCTGAATCGCAACTTCTTCAAATGTCCTGATTTCGATAAGGATTCGGGTTGCCGCGTCCATGAGTTCCATGGCAAGCGCCGCGCCGGTGCCTTCGCCGAGCCGGAATTTCAAATCCAGCAGGGGTTCAAGTTCCAAATGCTTGAGCATGAAACGATGTCCTGCTTCCACAGAATTGTGGCTGGCAAACAGATATTTTCGTGCTTCGGGCGCAAGTTCGCAGGCAATCAGCGCGCCGGCAGTGGAAATAAAACCGTCGCAGACAACGGGAATGCCGTAAGCCGCCGCACCGATTACCAATCCCGCAAGCCCGCCGATTTCAAATCCGCCGACTTTGGAAAGCACACCGACCGGGTCTGCGGCATCCGGTTTATTCACGCTCAATCCCTTCTCAACAGCCCCAATCTTTTTTTTCAAGCCCTCATCATCCAATCCTGTGCCTCTTCCGGTGAGTTGAGAAACCGGAAGCCCGGAATAAACCGCAATGATGGCTGTGGAAGGCGTGGTGTTTCCGATGCCCATGTCGCCCGTACCCAGAAGATGAACCGGCTCTTTTTTCACAAGTTCTTCAACAATTTCAATACCGGCTTCAATGCTCTGTATTGCCTCGTCTCTGCTCATGGCTGGACCTTTGGCAAAATTGGAGGTGCCTTTGCGGACTTTTTTATGAAAAATCGGAAGTTCGGGACCGAAGTTGTAAGCAACGCCGATGTCGGCAACCATGACTTTTGCGCCGGCATGACGGGCAAGCACATTGATGGACGCGCCGCCGTTCACAAAATTATAAACCATCTGGGGCGTCACTTCGGAAGGAAAGAGGCTGACGCCTTCCTCACAGATGCCGTGATCGCCCGCGCAGGTGACAATCACTTTGTTTTTGAGTTTCACATCCAATGTGCCGAAAATACCGGCAAGCCTTGCGCCGACATCCTCCAGAATCCCCAGACTTCCGGCAGGTCGCGCCTGATTTCTCAGCCGTTCTTTTGCTGCGGCGTACATTTCCGCATTCGGTTTTTTTATCTTATGAATCGTCTTTTCCAACAGACCCATTATACTTCCTTTCTGAACCACGAAAACACGAAAGAAAGGAAAAGCACGAAAAGATTCTTATTTTTTCGTGTTCTTCGTAAATTTCGTGCTTTCGTGGTTCCCGCTTTCGTGGTTCCCTGTTCTGAACCACGAAAACACGAAAGAAAGGAAAAACACGAAAATATTCTTATTCTTTCGTGTTCTTCGTAAATTTCGTGCTTTCGTGGTTCCCGCTTTCGTGGTTCCCTGTTCTGAACCACGAAAACACGAAAGAAAGGAAAAGCACGAAAAGATTCTTATTCTTTCGTGTCCTTCATAAATTTCGTGCTTTCGTGGTTCCCGCTTTCGTGGTTCTCGCTTTCGCGGTTACTGTTTTTGCGTTTCACACTTGACCTTATCGCAAATTCTTTTATAATAACGCCGATGGATTTTTGCCAGAAACCCACAACTTAATTTTATAAGGATTATGTATATGACAAATTCCGGGTTAAAATCAACTCTTTTTTTGGCGATTCTTTCTGCAATCGCTCTGACTGCCGGATGTACCGCCACCACTCGGACCGTTTCGCCGACCGAAGAACTGCATTATGATGAGGCTTATGATTTTTCGGATAAAAAGAAAATCGTTGACAGCCTTGTGCAGCCGCTGCTTGAAACATCGCCGCTGGCCAATGCCGCAGATCGCCCCGTCATCATCATTTACGGCATCGCCAATCAGACCGCCGAGCATATCAACACCAGCGGCATCAGCGATGATATTCGTGAATCATTGATAAAAGCGGGAAGATTCCGATTTATCAATGAAACCCAGCGGGACAACATTGCCAATGAAACAGATTACCAGTACAACAGCGGCGCGGTCGCTCCGGAAACCCGCATTGAGCGCGCACGGCAGCTCGGTGCGCGCTATATTCTCAGCGGCACGCTTCGTTCCATTGAAAAAGAGGAGCCGAAACAGGTTCGTCTGACAAAGAAATCCCTTAAATATTACAGCCTTCACCTTGAACTGACCGACCTCAGAACCTCGCTGATAGAATGGGCGGACAGTGTTGAAATCGCAAGGGAAGCGTCCAAGCCGATTATCGGGTGGTAGGGGGAATTGAGAAGTGAGAAGTGAGAAGTGAGAAATAGCATCTGCATATTTGTAAGTTTCAGGGCATTTGTCGGATTGTGTATGCTGTGCATTTTTTTTGCCGGATGCACGGCTGCGCCCCTCAGACAAGCCAGAAAAGCCTTTTATTCGGGACAGTCTGCTGAAGCCGTAAATGCGCTGTCTGAAGCAAAAAATTTTCCGAACCGGGACAGGCTTTTACTTTTCATGGAAAAAGGGCTGATTCTCCATCATCTGGGACGCTATGAAGAAAGTGCAAACACACTTCTGAAAGCTTCCGAACTCATGGAAAAACAGGAGATTATCAGCATCAGCCAGCAGGCGGCGTCTTTTATGACAAACGAATGGATCACCGACTATAAAGGCGAATACAGCGAGCGGCTTTGGGTTCACACCTATCTGATGATGAATTTTCTTCTGCTTCGCAAATATGAAAGCGCATTGGTGGAAGCAAAGCAGTCTTTGAAAATACTGGAAAAACATCCGGAACCGCTTTCCAAAGATCATTTCACCCGCGCCCTCATCGCGCTGTGTTTTGAAAATTTCCGGCAATACAGTGACGCGTATATCGAATATAAAAAAATAGCAGAAAATCTGCCGGATCCTTCGCCCGTGGCTCCCCGGATTTATGAAATCGGCATGAATCTGGGATTCAGAGAGGAAGCGGAAAAATACAAAAAATTCATTCCGCCCGACATTCCGTCAATTCTCAATTCTCAATTCTCAATTCTCAATTCCGAACTGGTTCTGTTCGTGAGCATCGGCAGCGCGCCGGAGAAAATTTCAGGCAGCATCATTATCCCGCCGTCCATCCGCTTTTCTTTTCCCCAGTATGAAGATAAAATCGCTGATGACGCGCAGGTGAGTCTTGCAGGCGCGGAGACGCCGCCCTTTTCTGTCACCACCCATATCGGCAATGTCGCAAAGGCATCGCTTCAGGACAGGGCTGCAAAAATCATCGCCAAAGAAACCGCAAGGGCGGCAATGAAAGAGAGCATTGCCCGGGCTGTGGAACATAAAAACGAAGGCATCCTCTCAGTCCTGTTGCGGATGGCATTTTTTCTCATGGAAGAGCCGGATACCCGCTGCTGGGAAACGCTGCCGGCATATCTGAAATTATTCAGATTTCCGATTCAGCCCGGAAAACATCGTCTGAAAGCGGTCATTTATCAGAACGGCATCAGAAAAGATATAATATTGCCGCAATTCAGCCTTTCTGCGGGACAGAAATATTATTATCAGATAAGGATAAACAGCGGCTCGGCAATCGGAAATTAGAAATGGGCAATTCAGGACTTCATTTCTCACTTCTCACTTCTCACTTCTCACTTCTCACTTCTCAATTCTTTCACCTCTGCCCTGTCGGACTGATATGCCGTTTGGCAGATAAAATGGGTGTGTTGACAATCAGCGCGGATAGCTCGTCGGACCGCCGAATGTCCATTTTAAACGCTTCCTGATCGATTTCAAAGTAACGGGAAATGACCTCGACGATATCCCGGTGCAGACATCTGAGCGTATCATCGGAGACCTCCAGCTTGTCATAGATCAGAGCGAATTTGAGACGCTTTTTCGCCACATCTTTGCTGTCGCTTTTCGGGCTGCTTCCCATCATCTTTCTTAAAAAGTCATTGAACATTATGGGAGCCTCCTTATTTTCCGAGACCTAATTTGGTGCCGATTTTTCTCCAGAAATGTCCTTCAGCCTGAGGGACTTCTATAGGAAGATCGGTCATGCCGTTCAGTCTCAGCGCAATACGCCGAAAGGCTTCACCTGCCTTTGATTTCTTCTGTAAAACCAAAGGGTTTCCCGTATTGGTGGCAATAATTACCTGATCGTCCATCGGCACTAATCCGATCAGTTCGATGGAGAGAACATCCACCACATCTATGTGATTCAGCATATCACCCCTTTCCACCATTTCAGGAATAATTCGGTTGATGACAAGTTTCGGCGTAATGGATTTCGCATAAAGAAGACCGATGACCCGATCCGCATCCCGTACCGATGACACTTCCGGCGCGCAGATGACCACTGCCTCATCTGCCGAGGCTACGGAGTTTTCAAATCCCCGTTCAATGCCTGCGGGACAGTCCATGAGGACAAAATCAAATTCTTTGCGGAGTATTTCGCCGAAGCTGACCATTTCTTCGGGACTCAGCACGTTTTTGTTATCGCTCTGGGACGCGGGAATAAGATAGAGGTTTTCGATTCTGCGGTCTTTGATTGAAGCCTGTTTCAGCTTGCATTTTCCTTTTACAGCATCAACCACATTAAAGACGATGCGGTTTTCCAGCCCCATGACCACATCTAAATTTCTGAGGCCTATATCCATATCCACCACGGCAACACGTCTCCCCTCCAAAGCAAGCGCCGCTCCGATGGAAGCGGTTGCGGTTGTTTTGCCGACGCCCCCTTTGCCTGAAGTAATGACGATAATCCTTCCGTCCAATATACACCTCATTGAGAATTGAGAATTGAGAAGTGAGAATTGAGAATTGAGGAGTGTTCAATTCTCAATTCTCAATTCTCAATTTAAAATTACCTTACCTGCAGCCAGGGCATACGCCCGAAAGTATTTGCTTCCAAATAGGCTTCCACCACAATGGTATCGTTTTCAACATGTGCGAATTCAACCTGTTTTTTTGAAGAAGGAGGGAGACCCGCGCCCACAATGCCGCCGATCTGTATCTGTGTCGGCTGAAAATCCAGCGCCAGTACAATTGCATTTTCATTTTCAGGCTGACCCGCAACCGCCGTGCCGCGCAGACTTCCCATAATCAGAATGTCGCCGCCTGCCCAGACCTCTGCTCCCGGATTCACATCCCCCAGTATCAGCAAATGATTTTCGGCTGTGACTTTCTGACCGGAACGGACACGCCCCATCAGCATCAGCACTTCACTGCGATAATGATGCCATGAACCTTCCACATCCCTTTTCCTTATGTCTTCATCGGGGTCCGGGGACCGTTTTTCGTCGGGATCCGGGGACCGTTTTTTTTTCAGCATCGCTGAAACCGATCCGACGCCGAAGGTGGATTTCAAAAATGCGCCAAGCACCTCAATCAGTTCTTCATAACCTTCTTTTTCTCCCGTATCCAGAACAACTTTCGCATTGACCGCCAGCGTGGCGCATCGCTTGAAAAGAAAGCTCAATTCTTTTTGCAGATCATCAACAGGCAGAGCAGGATCCAATGTGACACACAGACTGTCTCCCACACCTTTGAGCCGCACCGGCCCGTTTTGAATAGAACGATTGTCCTGTTCATCCTTTTTCATTTATATTCGTTTCCCGGGATAATGACAATGTAAATCTTTTTCCGGCACATGCCCCTGACGGTTTATATTACCTGTCTTTTTCAATAAGATCAAACTATAAATAAAATAGCGTATCATGTCAATATTTCAATTCGGCTCAGTACCTCGGCTCAGAAACGGCATTACCGTCTTATTTTTAACGGCAGATACAAAATAAGTCAATAGGGCGCACAGAGTATTTGCCGGGAGAAAATTCCTGCCGAAGAGATTTCAGGTAATCAGCCACACTGCACGGTTGGATATTCTTTCAAGTACATGTTTTGAAACGCTTCCCATGAAGAAGGCTTTGTTTGCCCCGCGTCTTCCGATAATCACCGTTCCGTAATTTCCCTTTTCCAGTTCATCTGAAATTGCGCCGCCCACATTCATTATCGCGGTCACTTCTTTAATTTCAATCTGCTCCTTCCCGATCCCGGCTTCAGTGAATTTTCTGTAAGCGTGAGCCATGAAATCTTCCACACATCTTTTGTCGCCGGATATGATGAGGTCTTCAAGTTCCTTATCCGAGTCTCCGAAATCAATTTTGCAAAAATCTGCAAGTTTCGGAACCACATGAAACAGGGTGACTTTCACATTCGGGTTGCGCGCTGCCATAAAACTGAAATGATCCACAGCCTTGAGCGAGCTTTCGGAACCGTCTGTGGCAATCATGATTCTGTCAGATGTCACATCCCCGTCAATCACCCAGACCGGAATGAAGGTTGAATGCTCCAGCAGCTTGCTTGTCAGACTTCCCATAAAAATTTCCTGAACCCGTGAAAGCCCTCTCCGTCCCACAACAATGGCATCGTAGAGACCTTCCTGAGCGTATTCGAGAATATCTTTGGCAAGTCCTATCTTTTTTGGGTAGGTTTTGAGATCAATACGGTTCGCATCAATTCCCATCTCAACCATCCGGTTTTTGCAATCATCCAGCATAGACAGGGCATTTTCCCGGTTTTTCTTTTTCAGCTTTTCAAGAGCCAGTTGCGATTTGATGCTCTTTTGGGCTTCATCCGTAAGAAATTGCGAAATGCCGGGCTGCACATTGAGAAGCGTGTAGGAAAGATCATCCACAAACGCGGATATTTTAACCGCATACTGCATCGCGCTTCTGGAATGGGCAGAGTTGTCAACAGCAAGCAAAATTTTCTTTTTCATAATGTTTTTCTCCTTTCAGAACTTTTGAGGATTGCAAATCTGTCATAATCATTTCAATTAATGTTGAATTATTTCAAGGAGCAATTTTTGCAGTCAAAATAAAAATTGCTCTCCTTAAAATTTCTCTTTCTGAACCTCCCCAGATTAGTCTTTTCAGCTTTGGGAAGTTTCAGAGAATCTAAAGGAGCGACAAACAGTTCTTCGGGAGCAGACGGTTTTCCGCCGACACCTATCACAACAAAAACGGGAACCCCTTTTTCCTGAGAATACTGAAGATAGGTTTCTATCTTGCGTTCTCCCTTGTCATCATCGCCGCCGGTCCAGTTTATATAAGACCTGTAATTGATATCCCACCATCTCTGTCGCCATTTGCATTCAACAGCGAACCGGGCAGATTCGGGTTTATATTCCAGAAGCAGGTCGGGATCTTTGTTCGATTCGGGGTAAATTCCCTCAAAGCCTTTATCGCTCCGCCAGTCAATCAGACGGAAATATCGGCGGTCAAATTTGGATATGACAAAATTTTCAAATTCATCTCCCTTCTGCTTGGCAGTCTTCTCATTTTCAGCTTTGACATCTGATTCGGGTTTCGAGGATTCTGAATCAATTTTACTATGTTTCGGTTTCAGAGATTCCAAACCGGCCTCAGCCAGACGCCGATCAAAGTCAGCCGCAAAAAAATCTTTTCTCTGTCTCAGTTTTCTTTGGGAAGCATCATCAACTTCCCTCAACCGGCGATCAAATTCGGAAAATTTATCTTCTTCAAAAAACTTAGCCCTCGGCCTCAAAGTCTTTTCAGGTTTCAGCATAAAGAGTTCAACTAATCTATTCAATAATCCCACATTAATTTCCTCCTCTTTTTCAGAATTACGCATTTCTCGCCGACTCTCACCCCCTGTTTTTAAACGCCTCAAACAGCGAGTCATTCATCACAGCTTCGTAACCGGTGATTTTTGCAAGCACGGCCTTTTGTGCATCCAAGAATGTGAAATCGCCCTTCATCTTATGCTGCGTTGTTTCCGTGACTTCAAGCACGGCTGTCACGCCTTCGGAGGGAAACCGCTCACGATACTGGCGGAAAGCAGCGCTGTAACTCGGCAGACACACAAGCCCTTTTTCCTCAAAACACCAGAGAATCGCCATCTGAAACGCGGAATCAAGCACCAGCGGATCCGCAATCCATCTGCTTCTCAAAGGCTGCGTCATCCATTTTTCAGGCAAAGGCGCGGCGGAAACTTCCGCCACCATCCCCCGGCTCGAACAACTGACGATTTTCCGAATCCCCTGAAGTTCAACCCCGTGAAAAAGAATTTTATCGTAGGCTTCCTGAATGCTTCTGGGATAGGCTTGGGAAACCATATCCGGCGGCATTTCAAAAGCAGGCGGCGCGGCAAGCCGGTCTGTCAGAATCGCCCTGGCTCTGGAATGAATCACCTCGCGATTGTCTTTTACGCCGTCTCTGATTTCCACATTCACTTCATAAACATCGCCGCTTTTTCTCGCCTTGCCTGCCATCAGCCGAATCAGCTTTTTTCCCTCATCCAATTTGATGCCGCTCAACAGTTGAATATCATCCAAGCCGTGAAAAACAAGTCCCGGATTTCCGTGCAGCGCGCCGTGTCCGAGCCATTCGGTCATCAGCGCAAACGGCACCACCGGCTTTCCGCCCAGCACATGCGAACCGAGAATCGGATAGCTGGCAACGTCAAGTTCGTGTTTGAATGTGAGAAAAAGCTTCTGCTCCGCAGAGTGAGAAGTGAGAAGTGAGAAGTGAGAAATGGACTGCGGATTCAACTCTGCTCCGATAACAACTTCTGTAGGACAGCTTTTATCTCCTGTCATTTCTTGGAGCATCGCCGAAGCCCCTGCCTCGACTGGAATGAGTTT
>JAIFKL010000221.1 GCA_020049595.1 Desulfobacteraceae bacterium | reverse complement strand
GGTTTTCAACGGGAATACCGAAGAAAGCAAACTCCACATTATCCACAAGGCTGTCTATTTTGTATAACAGTTCATAGTGCAAAGAAAGTTTGGCAATCTTAATCTGTTGAAAATCTTTTTGAGACAGCAGCCCGTCATGTTGTTTCATGATTTCCACAAATCGAATACCAGCTAATGATTCTGATTCGTAATCAATTGAACCAGCTAAAACAGGTATTTCATGGGATATCAGATTCTTTTCCCAAACAGGCAGAAATATAGATTCGGGAGTTCCGGGAGATACAACAAGTTCACGGTCAGGAATATGAACGATCTTCGGCTCTATATCTGACCATGCCAGCGTTTCCCGATGATCCGTATTTTCATAAAAATACATTATCTCACTAATTTCATAGTGTTTTTTGTATTTTCCGTATTTTATCAGAGAGGGATAAATCCGTTCCATCATCGGTTCGCCTGACGGTACGATAAGCTGCTGAGTAGTGCCGTCATTAATATAGCCCACAGCCCAGTTGTTAAGCCCAATATTGCCATGCCCCTGATGCAAGATTTCGGAATAATCCGAATGAACTTTGGAAAAATATTCTTTATGCTGTTTTATTTCATAAATTCGTTCTCGAACTTCTGAACTGTCATAGATTCTATGACCTTGAGAATCAAGCCCGTATATTGCATCAGTACCTCTTCTTATCAGCTTGCCTATGGAATAATCATTGCTGACTGACAAAAAAAGTTCTGTGTCTGTGTCTATTGAATCCAAAGGAATAAGACACGCGGAAACACCCGGATGATATATCAGTTTTCTGCTCATGGGATTCTCCTTAAAGTTTTGATATTTTTTTAACACTGACAAAATAAATTCCATAACAGAGTTGATATGATTTTTCAAGATTTATTTGAACAATAATTCAAAATAAAAATAAATGTAACTGCCCTCGCGAATGACAGAGATTGGATTTATCGCTGCTTCTGCGCCACCACCCCAAAGCCTGATTTCCCGTTTCCGGCTCCGCTCTTTTTTATGAATATACTTGACAACTCACGCTCAGGGTTTTATTTTTACATTGTTTTTCTTAAAACTGTATATGGTTATGGGAAACAGAGCGTCTCTGTATTCCGATTCGTTTTATATATAAAAACTTATATAATTCAGAATGTCGGGTGCTTTCAAAACCCTATCTCTCCCCGCCTTTCTGAATTTAATATAAATTTGGGGCAGTGATGCAGAAACAGTGATGAATCTTATGGCATTTCCGAATCACTGCTTTTGCAGGGCTGCCGGATTTTGATTGAAAAAAAAGAGGTGATTTTTATGATTTGCACAACTGTAAGAAAAGGTTCGGACTGTATTTTTATGACGGCAAAAGGCTGTTCATATACCGGCGGCATCTGCCGCGAGATTGTGGAAAAATGCAAGGGCTGCAACCGCACAGTCGAGTTTTCTGCGGGCTGGTACTGTTCGGCAAGCCCCGAACCTTCAACAAAATGGAAAACCGGAAACTGCAATCTTGCAACCCATATAGTTGCAGAAGTGGTGCCGGCAACAACGGCGAAAATCAATCCGCTCAAGGCATCCAAACGGGCAGCCAAATAAACATCAGTCTGCCGTTTTGCAGGTTGACCCCCCGCTTTTTGTTTCAGAGCGGGGTTTTTTTTTGGGGAGGATCCGGCTTGAAAGATTTGACAACTTTATGAGTTACGCACCTGATCTCGTTCCCATGCTCTGCGTGGGAATGCAGCCCGGACGCGCAGCCCGCCACGGGACGGGAACAGTTCCGACCGAATATCTCCGTTCCCACGCGGAGCGTGGGAACGAGAACGAGAAGATTTGGGACAACGAAAACTTTTGAGCCGGGGTTTACATCTGTTTTCCCTCTTGAAATTTTTCCCCTAAAAGATTACAAAAGGAATTTGCTGTTGAAATTCAAAGATTCAGCAAAGGAGTGAATATAAAAAAAATGGCATTAATTGTACAGAAATACGGCGGCACGTCGGTTGCCAATCCTGAACGGATTCGCAATGTTGCAAAGCGTGTGGCCAAAGAATTTGACAAGGGCAACGACATGGTGGTGATCCTTTCCGCAATGGCAGGCGTTACAGACAGCCTGCTCCGTCTGGCAGCAGAAATGGCAGAGACGCCTGACAGGCGGGAAGTGGATGTGCTGCTTGCCACCGGAGAGCAGACAACAGCATCTCTGCTTGCCATTACATTGAAAAATATGGGTTATCCTGCCATATCCCTGCTCGGTTTTCAGGCGGAAGTTGTGACAGACTGCAATTACAGCAATGCCCGCATTGTTGACATCGGCGCGAATCGGATAAAAACCCTGATTGAAAAACGCAATATCGTTGTGATAGCCGGATTTCAGGGATGTGACGCTGACGGCAACATCACGACACTGGGGCGGGGCGGTTCCGACACCTCCGCCGTGGCAATCGCTGCGGCGATCAAAGCTGACAAATGCGAAATCTTTACAGATGTTGACGGCGTTTATACCGCAGACCCCAATGTATGCAGCAAGGCAAGAAAGATTGATAAAATCTCCTGTGAAGAAATGCTTGAAATGGCAAGTCTCGGCGCGAAAGTCCTGCATCTCCGCTCCGTGGAATTTGCATTGAAACATAATGTCCTTGTGTATGTACGCTCATCATTCAACGAAGAGGAGGGAACCATGCTGGTGAACGGCAGTCATGATTATGATATGGAACGTCCGGTTGTATCCGGAATCACATACAGTAAAAGCGATGCTCGGATTACGCTGAAAAAAGTTCCGGATCAGCCCGGAATTGCGGCAAAAATTTTCACCCCCATTTCCGAGGCAAATATCAATGTTGACATGATTATTCAGAACACCCGCGCCGGCGGTCAGACCGACCTGACCTTTACGGTTCCGAAAACAGAATTTAAAAGAGCTTTGGAGATTGAAAGAAAGGTTGCCGAAGAGATCAAGGCGGAAGCGGTCTGGGGAGATGAACACATTGCAAAAGTGTCTGTTACGGGCATCGGCATGAAGAGTCATTCCGGCGTTGCGACAAAAATGTTTTCCGCGCTGGCTGCCGAAAACATCAATATCATTATGATCAGCACATCGGAAATCCGAATTTCCTGCGTTGTCGAACAGAAAAATGCCGAACTGGCGGTCCGTGTGCTTCATACGGCATTCGGGCTGGATAAAGAATAACAAGCAGGGTGGGCATGAAATGCCCACCTTTAAAGATTTAACGTCATGTGCAGCTTTAACCGCAGAGGATATGGAGGGGGCGCGGAGGACGCGGAGAAAACTTTGCGCCCTTTGCGGAAAACTTTGCGATCTCTGCGGTTAAAAAAAAGTTGCACATTGCGTGATTTAAGGAAAATCAATCATGCAGATAAATCCCATTGCACAGGAACTGAATGCAATCATAAAAAACGGAAATCCTCATCTCATGGAGATGTTTTCCAAGACAGGAAGAAGACTTTTTTTCCCCAAAGGAATTCTGACCCAGAGCGCGGAAGCCCGGCAGAAAGCTTATGACAGGTTTAATGCCACCATCGGCATTGCCACGGAAAGCCTGCACACCATGTGCCTTCCTTCTGTGATGTCTCACATCACGGGGCTGCGCGCCAGCGACTCTCTGACGTATGCCCCTTCTTACGGCATTTTCGCTCTGCGGCAGATGTGGAAAGAGGCAATGTATCAAAAAAATCCCTCGCTCCAAGGCAAATCTGTCAGTCTTCCGGTTGTCACCAACGGCATCACACACGGCATCAGCGTATTTGCGGATATGTTCATTGACCCGGACGATGTGGTGATTTTCCCGGATAAAATGTGGGGGAATAATCATCTGATTATGTCGGTGCGGGGAGACGCCAATATCACGCAATATCCGCTTTTTGCCGGAAACGGATTCAATATTGCCGGTTTTGAACAGAAAGTCCGCCGGGAGGCGGAGAATAACTACAAGATCATTGTATTTCTGAATTTTCCCAATAATCCGACAGGTTACACAATAAGCGACTCGGAAGGCAACCGTATTGTTGAAATCCTCACAAGGCTTGCAGAAGAGGGAACAAATGTCATTGCCGTCACCGATGACGCGTATTTCGGGCTTCGTTACGAAGAGGGACCCATGAAAGAATCGCTTTTCTCGCGCCTGTGCGACCGACATCCCCGCCTGCTGGCTGTCAAGCTGGACGGCGCAACCAAAGAGCTTTTTGTCTGGGGGCTTCGGGTGGGATTCATCACTTACGGCACCGTCATCAACGGCGAACATGCTGTTTTTTACGACGCGCTGGAAAAAAAGACCGCGGGAAATATCCGCGGAACGGTTTCCAATGCGAGTCATCTGGGGCAGTCGCTTGTTCTGAAGGCATTGAAATCTCCGAGCATTGAGAAGGAAAAAGCCGAAAAAGTAGAAATTCTGAAAAAAAGGGCAATGCGGGTCAAAACCGTGCTGGCGGATCCCAAATACAAAGAAGTATGGGATGTTTATCCTTTTAATTCAGGATATTTCATGTGCATCAAACTCAAGACCGTGAATGCCGAGAAACTTCGCCTGCATCTTCTGGAAAAGTACAAAGTGGGAATGATTTCCATCAATGATACAGACCTGAGAATTGCCTTTTCCTCTGTTGATGAGGAAAACATTGAAGCGATGTTTGAATTTCTTTACAAAGCAGTAAAAGATATGGAAATTGCAGCTTAGAGGCTGCAAGGAGGAAACAGCGTTATGCTGGTAGTTATGAACAAAAATGCGACGCCTCAGCAGGTCGAGGCTGTCGTCAAAGCAATAGAGGCAAACGGATACACAGCTCGTCCCATTCCCGGCGGCGACAGGGTTTCAATCGGGGTTTTGTATAATAAAGGCGCGGTTGATCATCACCGCTTCTCAGGAATGGCAGGAGTCAAAGAAGTCATTCCGGTAACGCGTCCCTACAAATTGGTCAGCCGGGAATTTCAGCCGGAAGATACCGTTATTGATGTCGGGGGTGTGAGGATCGGCAACGGAAATCTGACCATCATGGCGGGTCCCTGCGCGGTGGAAAGCGAATATCAGGCTTTGACCATTGCCGAACATGTCAAAGGGGCGGGTGCGGACATTTTCAGGGGCGGCGCGTTCAAGCCCCGAACTTCTCCTTATTCTTTTCAGGGACTCGGAGAAGAAGGCTTGAAGATTCTGGCAAAAGTCCGGGAAGAGACCGGAATGCCCGTTGTTACGGAAGTGTTAGACCTTGATAAATTTGATGTGGTGGAAGAATATGCGGACATGGTGCAGATCGGCACACGCAACATGCAGAATTTCAGCCTGCTCCGCCGCGCGGGGCATTCGCACCGCCCGATTCTTCTCAAACGGGGCATGTCGGCCACGGTGGAAGAATGGCTCATGGCAGCGGAATACATTCTCGAAGGCGGAAATACACAAGTCGTACTATGCGAAAGAGGCGTGCGGACTTTTGTGACCCACAGCAGGAATACGCTGGATATTTCGGCAGTTCCGGTGGTGCGGAGAGAAAGTCATCTGCCGATTATTGTTGATCCGAGCCATGCGGCAGGATACCGGGATCAGGTGATTTCACTTGCCCGCGCTTCGATTGCCGCGGAAGCGCACGGGCTGATGGTGGAGGTGCATCATGATCCGGATCACGCCATGAGCGACGGCGCACAGTCTCTGTATCCGGCACAGTTTGAAACGCTGTGCAAACATGTTCACGCTATTTTTGAGGTGTTCAGATAGGCGATAGGTGAGGGGTTAGAGGTAAGAGGTGAGGGAGCATTCATCTGTAGAAATAACTTTCCGCAGTCGGACAGAAAAACTGTATAACTAATTATTTTAACAGGGATATGCAGGATATACATTATATATATCCTGTATATCCTGCCCACCGGCATAAATTGCGCTTCTGTAGAACGTCTCTGCAAGCCGTTTTATCTGTAGAACGGCTTTACAAGCCGTTTTACAGAAAATTCGGAAAGCTCAGATTACGACAGAGGTAAGTATATTCTATCTCGTCAGATTGGCGAATTGCAAGTCCGAAAAGAATATAATGTCACCGGATCGGCTGAACGGATCATGCGGACGGACAGGGTGACGGGCATATAATATTATGTGTTGGGTAAGGGAATACAGATGTATATGCTTCGGACATTTGTATATAATATTATATGCCTGAAATACGGGCATGGTGCCCGGTGCCCATATAATCACTGGTTATGTGCAAAGGAGATAACAATGATGGATGAACAAATTGCTGTTAGTCTCGAAAGAATTCAAAATTGCATTCAAGAGATTAATAAAAGCGAATTTACAACTTCTGAAGTAATAAAAAAGTATTTGGGTCGATTCTGTAGCGACATCGGGACGCCTGCGGCCTATTCGTTTAATGCTCAATTTGGTGCATTGTTAAAGCGAAACGAATTGCGATTAGGCATTATTGAAATTGCAAGTAATGAATCTATTAAAGATGATCATGGACACAGGACATCAACATCACGATGGAGATTAACCACATAACAAGCCGCTACACCTGACCGCTATTTCGCTGTGCTCAATAGCGGCAGGTGAACTTAATGTGGTAGTGGTGTAGAATAGGTGATGAATCCGATACTTGTCATTCTGAGCGCAGCGAAGAATCTTTTTTTATAACAGCATGTTGAAGAAATGAGATTCTTCGCTGCGCTCAGAATGACACTTCAAAATCACCCAGTTCTACACCACTACCCTTAATGTAATGTTATACCTTAAAATTAATTGGAGCCTAAAGTGAAACATGAAGAAAATAATAAAGGTGAATTGGTAAATAAAGGTAAGAATGCTTTAACCAAGCAACTTCGCAAGAAGAAATATATTGATAAAGATGTAACAAATTTTGCATTGCTTGAAGATGGTTTGGATGAAGCATTAGTAAATAAATCCAGATGTTTTTATGAGCTATGAATTAATCGTGGTGCTGACATGATTCTCAACGCTATAAGAGATGGAAAAATTGAAGTTGGTAAAGATAAAAGAAGATGTTGAAACACTTTTCAGAATTCTGGTCGGAATTACAGAATTTAAACCCTGACCATCTGTTACAGGCGTTTTACACGGCTGAACATTGCGTCAGGCTTTTAAGGAGTAAAACTGATGGCATACAGTGATTTTAACTTAAAAAAAGTCAGATCGGAACTCAATGTGAAACTTGCTGAGAGAAACGCTGTCTTTTCCCATATCAAACCTGCTGAAATAAGCAGTTATCTTAAAGAGACCTTGAAGAGAAATGTTCCGCTGGCTCTGGCAATCAACACCGAGAAAGCCAGATCGGAGCTGATTATTATAAACATCCTGTTGGAAATAAAAGATAAATTTTCAGATAAAATCAGCCTGTTTTCCGGGATAGACTTCAATGTTGACAAAGAAAAAGGGCTGACAGGATTCTGTGATTTTATCATCAGCAATTCTCCCGAACAGCTTTTTTTGGACAGCCCGGTTATTACTATAGTAGAAGCAAAAAATGAAAATATTATCTCAGGTCTGGGGCAGTGCATTGCGGAAATGTATGCATCCGAAATATATAATGAAAATGAAGGGCATCATCCGCCGTCTATCTACGGAGCAGTAACTACAGGAGATGAATGGAAATTTTTAAAGCTTGCAGAAGATACGGCATATATTGATACAGACAATTACTACATAAATGATATTGAGAAGATAGTCGGAATTTTAACTGAAATGGTTCAACAAAAAGCCTGACATTACCAACCATTTACTCTGACAACCTTATGAAAACACTTGAAATAAAAGGCAGTTCCGGCGGTGCGGCGAGTCGGAATCAGATGATTTCGCTTGTCCGGGCATTGATTGCCGCGGAAGCGCATCGGCTGATGGTGGAAGTGCATCATGATCCGGATCATGCCATGAGCGACGGCTCGCAGTCCCTGTATCCGGCGCAGTTTGAAACAAGGAATTCGGACTTATGAGCGCAGTAATTTTTGAAAGTAAATTGTTACCAGACGGACATCTTTATTGCCCGAGTGAATGTTTGCTCAAAAGAAAAATGTTTTATTTAAAGTTATCGCCATATTTGAAGACGCTGAAACGCAACTATCTGAAAATGATATTGAACTGTCGGCTGTCATTGATCATTCAACTGATTTTCTTTCCGAAGAAGAACTCCGCTATTATCTCTTAGTTTGGAAGAATTATGAAAGCATTTCAGCGTAGTCAGATGCAAAAAATATCGGTGTACCTGAGATTTCCGGTCAATTGAAGATAGGTCTTTCATTTGACCGCAGTAGAACATATGAATATCGATACAACAATGGACACAACATTTATATTCATGTAGAAGACTCTTGGAACAAAGGTTGTAGCTATATTAAATCAATAACCTATAGTTGATATGAGTATAAAGAATAATCCATGATGCAAAAAGAAGCATGAACCTATCCCACTAAGATTTTTTTAAGCCAAATATGAATAAAAGCCAAATTCAGAAAAGCCTGAAAACAGAATTCAATCCGTTCCCATCTGACGACAAGCCGCCGATATTTGCGCTGAAACCATGAAAATGTTCTCTCAACCTGAAAACGGGGAGCATCATTTTTTATAGGACGCCCCCGTTTTTTCCTGCCTCCCCATATCCGTTTCGGAAGCTGCGGACGGATACCCCGCTTTCTCACCTGTTTCCGAACTTCCGAAGAATCGTATCCTTTATCTCCGGCCGATACCCTGATCCGCTTCCGCGGACGTCCGACTCTTCCTGTTCTCGGATGAATATCGTCAATAAGCTTCAGAACCGCAGCCCGTTCATTAGACCTCTTTCAAAACTGGGATTTTCATCCTTGATTTTATTGGATAAAAATTGACTTTTGAAAGAGGTCTATTCAGGATTTGCGGATAACAGAAGGCGCTCTTCCCAAGCGTGTTGTTTCATTAGTATTGGAATGGGCATTTGAACACAGAGAAGAGCTTATGAATAATTGGGAACTGGCTGCTGCAAAGAAACCGCTTCATAAGATAGAACCGCTGGTATAGGAGAAAGTGATGCACTTTGTAAAAGATGTGAGTTATCTCACTGATTATAAATTGAAACTGACATTTGAAGACAACATTGTCAAGATTGCGGATTTGAAACCGCATATAGACGGTGAGATATTTGAGCCGCTGAAGAATATTGATTACTTTAAAAATGTCAGGATAAATTCTGATATTGATACAATTGTATGGCCGAACGAAGCTGATTTTTCGCCTGATTTTTTATATGAAATCGGAGAGAAAGCCTGACCTGTCATTGGCTGTCGCCGCTATACAGTCGTCCCCGACGGAATGACGCCGGGCATGGGCGGAAGGGAAGTGCTTTTCCGCAACGGGAAAGCATAACTTCCTGAAAATGACGCCTGCGGTTTTTCACACAGGCATGAAGCATTTTTTTTCTTGACTTTCAAATGATGACAGGATATGCAATGGACTATTTGATGTGCCTGAAATATGGGCATGGTTCCCATGTAATCACTGGTCAGCCCTATAAAATATTGAAAGAAGGTATTTGATGACAAGAAGAAAAAATGAAACAATTTTAAATATCCTCTGTGAGTTACCGTGGTGGATAAGCGTGATATTATCTATAAGCACCTATATTGTTCTGAAATATATTGTCCCGTTATTCAAAACAAAAGATATGGTGTTTCAGGGTATTATACATGCAGCTCCTAATATTGCATTTATGTTGGCACTTTTTTTAATAATACCGGCACCTGTATCTGCCCTTAATTCCTGGCGCAAACGTCAGCTATTGGAAAAACAGAAAAGCATTGACACAGTTCGTTCTTTAAACTGGAATACATTTGAAACTCTTGTAGGTGAAGCATACAGAAGAAAAGGATATTCCGTAACAGAAAATATGGAAAACGGCCCAGATGGCGGAATAGACCTGCATTTACGAAAAAATGATGAATTGGTTTTAGTTCAGTGTAAACATTGGAAGGCATACAAGGTTGATGTCAAAGTAGTCAGAGAATTTTACGGAGTAATAATAGCAAATAATGCGAGCAGAGGAATATTGATAACATCAGGTACTTTTACCCAGCCTGCAAAGGACTTTATAAATGATAAACCTATTGAACTCATTGAAGGAAAAGAATTAGAGTCTCTTATCAGTGAAGTTCAGAAGAGCAAAAATATTAAGAATAATCGGGTATTAATACAAAGAGAAAAGATTTTATCGTTTACCTGTCCAAAGTGCGGGAGTAAAATGAATTTAAAAACTGCTAAAACAGGACCAACGAGCGGTCAAAGATTTTGGGGCTGTTCAAGGTTTCCAGATTGTCGAGGTTCAAGACGATATGAAGGGTAAAGAACTGTTGAAATGACTCCTATGTCGCTGGAATTTGAAAATGATATAAAATCGTTAATATTCCAAAATCGCTACAATAATAAAAGCAGTGCTGAGGTAAAAATGTGTCCTTACAATGGACGGGGCTGACGCCCCGCCAGTTAGTCTTTGATGTATTCTTGCTGTCAAAGTCTGACTATATAATAAATTAAGGCGGGACGCAAAAAAAAGCAGTGATTATATTGTAATGTTAAGGAAAAATACTGATGAACACCTATCATACAGACTATACAAATCGGCTTATTCAGGAAATAAAAGCGACACCCGAAGAATATCTCCCGACCCTGCTGAACATCGTGCGAATTTTCCGTGAAAGCATAACGCTGAAACCAGCGGAAAGCAGTTTCCGTCAAGGCTGGGAAGAAGCCATGACCGGTGAGACAATGCCTATTGACGAATTGTGGACGGGTATCGGCAATGACGGATGAAAAGATTTCTCCTGTTGACATTGAATTCACTCCAGAATTCAAACGCAGCCTTCGTGTGCTGGCAAAAAAATATCGCAGCATCCGCTCGGATGTTCAGCCGGTTATCGGACAGATTCAGAAGGGCGATTTTGTCGGAGATCAGATACCGAAAACAGGCGATTACATTATTTTCAAGGCGCGGGTGAGGAACAGAGATATCCGCAAGGGAAAAAGTGCCGGCTATCGTCTCATATATTATGTGAAAACCGAGAAAAAAGTAATATTGATAACGATTTATTCAAAAACTGAACAGCCGGATATCACACCGGAGCAGATACGGCGGATATTGAAAAATTATGAGAGCGGAACTGAGAATAATGATACGAAAAAATCAGAATCTTAGCAGAAAACCAGACTAACCGGCGTTGTAGCGGACGGGCGGGGCGCATCGGGCAAACATTGCCCGCCGCTGAAGCCTGTGTTACAGCGCAGAACGGCATTGGCGGAACACTGACACACCCGCCGGAATGACGCCGGACATGGGCGGAAGGGAAGTGTTTTGCACAGCTGGAAAGCATGATTCCCTGAAAATGACGCCTCCGATTTCTCACACGGGCATGAAGCATTTTTTTTCTTGACTTTCAGATGATGACAGGATATGCAACGAAATATATGACTTGGGTACTCTCGGTAATTCGGTGAGAAAGGCGGCGTCCGGGGCAGAGAACATAGGCTGAAGTATGAAAAGGCTGCCGGACCGGGACCGGCTGAACGGATCATGCAGGCGAGACAGGGTAACGAGCAACTTAATATGATATGTCTGAAATATGGGTATGTCGCCCATATAAGCACCGGTTGTATTTTTTTAATAGCCTGTTTTTTAAATAAATAAGGAAATATCATGCTGTCAAAACAAGAGTTAATTGATGAGGTTTTATCGCTGAATTCAGATATTGATCGAAGATGGATCGAAATTTCCCGAAAAAGATTAAATGAGCTTAGTACCGGAAAAATAAAGGGAATATCGGGAGACGAAGTTTTTGATAAGATATGGAAGCGGTTTGAAAAATGAAATATACTTTTCATCCGGATGCCGAATCGGAATTTGAAGATGCAGTAAATTACTATGAAGAGCATCAAAACGGTTTGGGATACGATTTTTCATTGGAAGTATATTCAGCAATACGGAGAGTTATCACAAATCCGGGTGCATGGAGTATTTTGGATGATGATATCCGCCGATGTCTGACAAATCGTTTTCCATACGGTATAGTCTATAGTCAGGATAACGATGAAATATACATATTGGCTGTGATGAATCTCAGGCGTCATCCTGATTATTGGAAATATCGTAAGGAATAATTCCCTGAAAATGACGCCTGCGGTTTTTCAGACGGGCATGAAGTATTTTTTTCTTGACTTTCATAATGATGACAGGATACGCAACGAAATATTCGACTTCGGTACTCCCGGCAATGCGGCTGTCGGCATAAAAGCCGATTGCGGGGAGAAGGAACGCCGGGATACTGCGTGAAAGGGCGGCGGCGTCCGGCACAGAGAACATAAAGTGCGGCGGCTGAATATGCTTAAAAGATATCGGAAGATTAAAATAAGAGAAATAAGATCATGGAACTGTTTGAATTAGTTATAGAAATGAAAATTCTTGAACGCCGTATGACCTTGTATGAAGAAAAATACGGTGTTCTGAGCGAGGACTTTTATCAGGCTCTGATGTCCGGCAAACTGGAAAGTTATGACGGATACGATGAGACAAGGGCGGATTTCAGCCGATGGAAAGGTATTTACGAAACATGGCTGAGGCGCAAAGAAGCCTACTGTGAAAAGAAAAAACAGGCTGAGGTATCCGAACTGCTGCGTTTTCATCCGGTTTATTAGAAAATGGATAATCCGCTTAAATCACTCAGAGAATACAGCATATTTGTTGCTGAAACTGCTGGCAGACCGGCTGTCAGAAGTTCAACGGTGAGAGTCTGGTCGGAGAGTCCGTTTACAGGAGTCGCAACCGGCGAAATCTTCTTTGCCGACGGATTCCGGCTGAGAATCAGAGAAGAACTTGATTTTGATGCGGGTCTCATAACATCTTACGGATATGAGGCTTACAGGGAGCAGGAAAGGCTCTGGTGGTATGATGATTTTCCGCATCCTCACGACCCGAATCTTGCTGTGACATTTCCCCATCACAAACATGTTCCGCCGGATATTAAACATAATCGCATTCCCGCTCCGAAACTGAGTTTCAGGCAGCCGAATTTGCCGGCTGTTATTCAGGAAATCGAAGAACTTATGAAACAGAGAAGCGCCTGACCCGGCGCTCAGGCAGACGGCTGCCGCCGCCGGAAAGCTGCGATACAGCCGATGCCGGGCATGGGCGGAACCGAAGTGCTTTTTCGCAATGGGAACGCATGACTCCCTGAAAATGACGCCTGCGATTTTTCACACGGGCATGAAGCATTTTTTTCTTGACTTTCAAATGATGATAGGATATGGAACGAACTATTTGATGTGCTTGAAAAATGGGCATGGTGCCCATATAATCACTGATTAGAATGCCTCAACAAT
>JAIFKL010000218.1 GCA_020049595.1 Desulfobacteraceae bacterium | reverse complement strand
GCATCGGCGCAATCAACTGGACATTTCTGACCGAAGTTCCCATGGATTCCATGACAAAGGGCGGAATATTCCCCTGTATTGTCGGAACATTATGTCTCAGCATCGGGGCAATTCTTGTGGCTTTGCCCATCGGCATGGCATCAGCTGTTTATCTGAATGAATATGCACGTCCCGGACGACTGCTCAGAGTCATCCGGCTGGGAATCAGCAACCTTGCAGGCGTGCCGTCTGTGGTTTTCGGTCTGTTCGGATTGGCTTTTTTTGTTGTGTATCTGAAAATGGGCGTAAGCATTCTTGCCGGTGCGCTGACCCTCGGCGCAATGACGCTGCCGGTCATCATCGGCGCGACAGAGGAAGCCCTGAAAACCGTTCCCAACACATACAGAGAAGCCTCTCTTGCGCTCGGGGCAACCAAATGGCAGACGATTTATCGCGTCGTATTGCCTACAGCGCTGCCGGGAACGCTGACAGGCGCAATTTTGGGCATCAGCCGGGCTGCGGGAGAGACTGCGCCGATCATGTTCACGGCGGCGGTATTTTTTACGCCTGAGAAATTGCCCTCATCCATATTCAGTAAAATCATGGCATTGCCTTATCATATTTACGTTCTCGCCACAGCCGGAACCGAAATTGAAGTCACACGTCCGCTGCAATACGGCACTGCGCTTGTATTGATTGCGATGGTGCTGGGCATGAATCTGCTGGCGATTGTCTGGCGTTCCCGTCTGCGAAAACGGATGCACCGGTAGAAAAAAGACATGTAGGGCGCGCGCCGGCCGCAGCGCCCTCAGTAAATCGCCCGGCTAAAATCAGATCCAAATCGCTTTGAAGCGAATTAAAAATTCGCTTTACAGATATGATGGCACCTCACCGACGTTCACCTACGACGACACTTCAAAAGGATAAAAATGAGTGAAGCATTAAAGATAATTTCAAAACATCTGAATTTTTATTACGGTGATTTTCAGGCATTATATGATGTCTCTTTAGATTTCAAGCCCTGTCAGGTAACATCTCTTATCGGTCCTTCGGGATGCGGGAAAAGCACATACCTGCGATGTCTGAACCGGATGAATGATTTGATTCCCATCAGCAGGGTGCAAGGCAAAATTCTCTTGGACAATGAAGATATTTATGATATGTCTTTAGATGTTGTTTCGCTCAGGCGCCGCGTCGGAATGGTCTTTCAGAAGCCGAATCCTTTTCCCAAAACGATTTTTGAAAATATTGCTTACGGAATGCGGGTCAACGGCATCAAAGACAAAGCCTTTATCGCCAAACGCGTGGAAGAAAGTCTGAAACAGGCGGCGCTCTGGGAGGAAGTGAAAGACAGACTGCATGAATCGGCTTTGGGACTGTCCGGGGGACAGCAGCAGCGTCTCTGCATTGCCCGTGCGCTGGCTGTGGAGCCGGAGGTGCTTCTGATGGATGAACCCTGTTCCGCATTGGACCCCATTGCAACACAGAAAATCGAAGAACTGATTTATGAGTTGAAAAAAAATTACACAATTATTATCGTGACCCACAGTATGCAGCAGGCAGCGAGAGTTTCCGACATGACGGCTTTTTTTTATATCGGAAAGCTCATAGAAGTCGGAGAAACTGACAACCTTTTTACGCGCCCCAAGCTGAAGCAGACAGAAGATTACATAACAGGGCGTTTCGGATAAAGTATGACCTCGTTCCCACGCTCCGCGTGGGAACGTCCCGGGGGTACATCAGGCGGACGCGGAGCGTCCGGTCTGCATTCCCACGCAGAGCGTGGGAACGAGAATTTTCTGCACTCCGTCCGGTATGACCGCAAACAACCCGCCAATAAAAGAGAGAGACAACTATGCAGGTGATGAGAGAAAAGCATTTTCACAGGGAGCTTGAAAAATTAAAAAACAGACTGCTTTCGCTGGGCGCAATGGTAGAAGAACGTGTCCGCATGGCAAGCCGGTCAGTGGAAAACAGAGACGCCGAACTCGCTGAGAAAATAATCAAAACAGACTATGAAATAGATGAGACAGAGATTGAAGTTGAAGAAGAATGTCTGAAAATTTTGGCATTGTATCAGCCGGTTGCCGTGGATCTTCGATTTATCATCGCAGTCATCAAAATAAACAATGATCTTGAGCGAATTGGCGATCAGGCAAAAAATATAGCACAGCGGGTAAAGATTATTGCAAAGCGTGAAAAAGTCGAAGTGGCTTTTGATTATGTTCTGATGTCCGAAAAAGTTGAATCCATGCTCAGGAAAAGCTTGGATGCTTTAGTGAAAATGGACTGCGATCTCGCGCTGAATGTATGCGCTTTGGATGATGAAGTGGATGCCATCAAAAATGAGGCTTACGATCTGCTCAAACAAGTCATGCAGCAAAAACCGGACCGTCTCGGATATTTAATCAATCTTCTGCTGATTTCCCGGCATCTTGAGCGCATAGCGGATCACGCAACCAATATCGCCGAAGAAGTGATTTATCTGGTGGAAGGCGAGATTGTCCGGCATGAGAAATTGGTGATTGAACTGAATAAGCGGCTGATAAAAGTTGTAAGCACGTAGGGACACGCCGGCGGCGTGTCCTGAATCGGATAATAAGCATCTGTTCGGATTCCCCTCTTATGTTGTGACCGGAAGGCACGTCACCGACGTGCTCCGGGTTCGCCTTTTATCATTTCAGCATAAATTTCAATGGGATGTTTAACAGCAATATTGTCTCCGGCTTTGGAGAGCATATCGGAAAGCTGCATCATGCAGGCAGGACAGCCGGCAGCCACCGACGAACAAGCTGTTGAAACAATATTGTTGCGCTTTCGTTTTCCGATGTCGGCGGAAATGTCATAATATTGCAAAGAAAAAGTGCCGCCCAGACCGCAGCAGCGGTCGGATTCGGGCATTTCGATGAGACGGTAAGCCGGATTGCCGGAAATGACGGCTCTCGGCTCGCTATATACGCCGAGAGATTTTTTGAGATGGCAGGAGTCATGATAAGTGACGGAGATTGTCTTATCTGTTTTATGAGATGCAGGGACAGACCGACTGGCTGTCCGGAAATCTGTCTTCAACACGAGAAATTGGTGAATATCCATTGTTTTTTCAGCAAGTTCTTTTACTTTGACGCGGATATTTCCGGGCGCATCTTCACTCATCAGACGCCAGATTTTTTTTATCGTGTAAGTACAGGTAGCACAGGGCGTAACGAGATAGTCAAAAGTTTCCGCACTGAATTTTTCCACATTATGGCAAAGCAGCCTGAGAAAAGTTTCCGTGTCTCCGCAAGACAATGCAGGAATGCCGCAGCAGCCCTGATTTTCCGGCATAAATATCCCTACGCCGTGATGATTCAGCACATCCACCGTAGCCTGCGCCACGCGTGGAAAAATTTTATCTGTCAGACAGCCCACGTAAAAAGCAACCCGGATGCCGGATCGCCCTGATCCTGTGTTCAGAAAGGGTGTGATGCGGTGAAAAGGAATCGGCGCAGGCGCAATAAAATGCCGGTCTCCGATCATTTTTAATCCGGGAGGAGAGACAAAGCGGGTGCATGATGTGCCGATGAACGGGTTTGCCGGTTTGGTAAAAATTTTCTGAAAACCGGAACTGCGTTCTGCAAGCCAGTCAAAAAATGCCGGATGAGCAAGCATTCCACGCAAAATCAGCCGCTTCACCGGAGAAATTCCCATGTAAGCTGTCAGGATGGCTCTGGCTTTGAGGAAAATTTCCGGCACCTTCACGCCGGCGGGGCAGTTTGCCGCACAGGAGCCGCAGAGGAGACATTTGTTCAGCCGCTCATTCACGCCCGCGGGATTTCTGAACATTTCCTGCATCAGCCCGTCGAGCATGGCTATCTTTCCCCGCGCCACGTCAGATTCCCTGCCGGTTTCCGCAAACAGGGGACACACCGCCTGACAGGTCCCGCAACGCATACAGACACCGAGCAGGCTTTCCAAAGCCCGCATCTGTTTTGCAAGTTTTTTGATGTCATGAGTCATCGGAGTTTGGTATTTTCTGACTTGTAGGGCATGATAATGTTCACCCTATTGCTATGTTTATACAAAATATATAAATTATTCCACAATCAGAAATTCAGATCAACAATAATTTTATGCCAGACCTTAAAAAAATATAATATACTGATCCGCTTTTGTTTTTTTGCCGCAGACGCACACAGACATACACAGACGGATATCTGAAAGCGGGATACGGCATATATGCAAAAAATATGCCGTAAAAAATCAAAATTGGATTACTATATATCATAAAAAATTATTTAGTGGGATACATTCATAGATGATAGGGGTAATACATGAGAATGATAAAGTAGAAGGCTAACCAATCGTTGCACCGGACATGGCTAACGCCGTGCCACTGAATTTGTTGTTAGGAGCGCAGACACTCAAGGGAGATAACATCTGTGAAAAAGTCAGTTTTCAAAGAAGGCAGAAAATATATCTTCAAGGATTACTTTGAGATGCCTAA
This sequence comes from Desulfobacteraceae bacterium, assembly GCA_020049595.1. Classification (GTDB taxonomy): domain Bacteria; phylum Desulfobacterota; class Desulfobacteria; order Desulfobacterales; family JAIFKL01; genus JAIFKL01. Next base: position 7,315 of record JAIFKL010000218.1, on the reverse strand, counting down.
CCCATCTGAAGAAATTATCAACGAACTCGGCTACTCTTATTCTTTAGGCGTTCTCGAATTACCGCGGTCGGAAAATTGCGTTATCGGCTCCGTAAGTATTTTAAAAGACAGTTACTATAAAGTTCTTCCCAAAATCAACCTTGACTCGGAAGCCGCGAAAATGGAATTTCTGATCGCTCCGATTCTGTTTGAAGTTGCAAAGTGTACAGGCTCCGGAATCAGCGTTGAATATCTGATAGAGATTGATGACAGGCTGGGCGGATATTTGGACTGTTTAATCCGTTCAAAACAGTATCTGGTCTTGAAAAATCATTGACAGGATATTAAATCTGATTTATAAACAGATAATTGATTGGAGCTATATGTCCGAATCGGAATAAAATATTTGAAAATCGGGTTGGATAATGGTCGCTTTTAATTTTGATCCGCAGTTTTGCCGCAATGAAAGTGAAGTTATTTCTAAGCTCATCGTCAGTTATCTGCTGCCTCAACTGGGATATTCGCCTGACAATTGGCATCAGGAAGTCAAAGTTGCCGATATTCGTTTGGATTTCCTGACATTGGTGACGCCTGTTATCCCATTTATCTTAGATCAGATCAGACCGCCGAATATTGTCATAGAAGCAAAACATCCCGGACAAAAATTGGACAGACATAACCGCAAACTCAGGCGCTATCTGAGCAAGCTGAATGCGCGTTACGGATTATTAACCAATGGAAAAGAATTGAAAATTTATGAAAGAGATGCGGACGGTGAAGTCAGATTGAAGTTTGCATGTCAGGGAAAGGAAATAGCAGCAAAAATAAATGATATTCGCGCCATATTGGGGAAGATAAGTTTAAGCGATATACAACAGACAGTCAGCAGCGAAGCAGAGCAAATTTGCAATTCGCCTGAAAGCGATTTGAAAAATCGCTCTACTACAGCAGAGCAAATTTCCAATTCACCGCCAGACCAGACCGTAAATGTCAGCAGCGAAACAGAACAAATTTCCAATTCGCTCGCCGGTGATTTACAAAATCGCACCACAACGGCAATTGCGGGAAACCGTATGGAGGAAAAATCAAATATGAAAGTCATCGCAATATATCACAACAAAGGCGGAGTCGGCAAAACAACGGTATCGGTCAATTTGGCGGCATCTTTAAGCAGGAAAGGCAAAAAAGTTTTGCTGATTGACATGGACGCCCAAGCCAACACGACTTTTGCCACCGGGCTGATCAAATTTCAGTTTGAGGAAGATGATAACATTATTCAGAGTTATGTGTTTCATCTGCTCGAATCCGGAGATTTCAATTTCATTCCGGACATCGTGCGGCGTTCTCAAGGGTTCAACACCCCGGAAATTGATGTGATTCCTTCACATATCAATTTAATCGAACATCAGGATAAGCTGAATAAAATTGCTGTCAGCCGTTCCAGACTGCTTGTCAAACTCAAACAGGTAAGAGACTACTATGATATTGTGATTATAGACACGCCCCCTTCACGCGATCTCTACGCAGAAATTCCTCTGATCGCCGCGGATTATCTGATTATTCCTTCGGATTTGAAGCCCTTTGCCAATCAGGGCTTGAACAATGTTAAAAATTTCGTCAAGCAGGTAAACGAATATCGTGAAGCGATTGCCCGCGATCCCTTGCTTCTCATGGGAGTTTTACCTTCTAAAATTTCAACCAATTCCCAATTTCTCAAGCATACCTTTCCGAGACAGAAAAGCGTAATCTCTGATCGTCATAATTTGCCCTTGATGGAAAGCATTATTTATGAAAGAACGCCGCTTTCCAATTGTCTGAGTCGAACTAAAAATGAGGGAGAGATAGAAATTCCCGATCCCAAATCAATTTTTGATTTTTGTGATCTTAAATCAGATACTTCGGCAGAACAGTCCGCAGAAGATTTTGAATTTTTGGCGGCTGAAGTTTTGAATAAAATTCAGTGAGGACATAATGAAGTTTTTTTTGGTGGATGTCAAAAGTATTACGCCTTCCAAACCTGTCGAGCAGTTTGACAAGGCGGAAGTAGAAAAATTAGCGGATTTGATTTTGGAATGCAACGGCTTGTTAAAGCCTTTAGTCTTAAAACCTACGGGACCCGAAAGTTATGTAGTTATTCAGGGCGATATGGAGTTTCATGCCGCGGTAAGAGCGCGTGAAAAAGACCCGCGTAAAGGAGAGATGGTCAATGCTTTTGTGATTCATCCGAAAGCTGAAGAAACTGTTATTAAACAGATTCAGAGATTGCAGGGAGCAGCAAGTCCATTGCCCGACAATGTGGATAGTTCATCCTCTCAACTTCTTCAGGAAGTCCAAGCGCAAGTAAAAAATATCAATCGGAAAATTGAAGACTTAACATCATTACCGTCTCAAGTAGCCCGATTGATGCAACAATTGCAACTGCTTGAACGAGATTTTAAAGAATCTGTTAATGCTCTTAATCAAAAAATGGCAAACTCGGAAAATACCTTTAGTCAGAAAGTTGAGACAAAATTTCAAGAGATTCTTGACTATGTGAAACAAATCCCCGTATCACCAACTCCACCCAAACCGATTTCACACGAAGTTGAGCAGGCTTTTCTGGATTTTCTGAATAATAAAGAGAAATCGGAATTGATTAATGCTGACATTGACGGAATCGCAGAAAAGACGGCTGAAATAATAATAAGCAACAGACCTTATAATTCTTTGGATGCGTTGAGCAATGTCAAAATGTCTGGGAAAAAATTCGGATCCAAAAAAACCGAAAAATGGCTGAAATCTTTCAGCGAAAAGAATCTTTAATCTGCTTTTCCTTCGGATACAGAAGCTTTCTAATCTTATGAAAACACTTGAAATAAAAGGCAGTTCCGGCAATTCGCTGATCCACGTCGGCGAAAGCCTTCGGAATCTGGCAAAATACATACCGGCTGAACGCACGGTCATCATCACCGACAGCAATGTGCGGCAATACTACGAAAAAGATTTCCCACGATGTCAGGTGATCAGCATCGGCACCGGCGAGAAAATCAAAACGCTGGAAACCGTCGGAGAGATATTCGGGCAGTTGATCGCATTAGAAGCGGACCGCTCTGTTTTCCTCGTGGGCGTCGGCGGGGGCATTGTCTGCGACATCACCGGCTTTGTCGCTTCCACCTATCTTCGCGGCATCCGATTCGGCTTTGTAGCCTCGACATTGCTCGCGCAGGTTGACGCCAGCGTGGGCGGAAAAAACGGCGTGAATTTCAAAGGTTACAAAAACATGGTCGGCGTGTTCAACCAGCCTGAATTTGTCATCTGCGACTCGGAAATGCTCAAGACATTGCCGGAAAAAGAAGTCATAGCCGGTTTTGCGGAAATCGTCAAACATGCTGCCATTGCAGATGCCGAGATGTTTGCCTTTCTCGAGGAAAACTGCCGCAGAGCTGTGGGACTCAATGCTGAAATCATTGAAAAACTCGTATATGACTCCGTGGTCATCAAAGCCGGCGTTGTGAACCGTGACGAAAAAGAAAAAGGAGAACGCCGGAAACTCAATTTCGGTCACACCTTCGGACATGCGCTTGAAAAAACAGTCGGCGTTCCCCACGGTGAAGCCGTGAGCGCGGGCATGGTCGTCGCGTCAAAGCTTTCTGTCAGCAGAAAATTGCTCTCAGCAGACGATGCGGAACGGATAGTCAACCTCCTGAAAAATATCGGACTTCCCACAGAGATTCCCGCGGACAGACAGAAAGTCATTGAAGCTTTGGGCAAAGACAAAAAGCGGGAAAGAGACAAAATCCATTTTGTGCTGCTGAACGGTATCGGCAATGCAGTCGTGGATGAAATCTCTCTTAAAGAATTAGATGAAGCCCTGATTAGCCGTTAGATATTATTTCTCGCAAAGGCGCTGAGAGCGCAAAGAGAAAAACAATAAATGGGGCAAAAATGAAATTTTCGCACTCCGGAGTCTGAAATAAACATCTGAAATGAAAATTCCTTCAAAACAAGAATGCTGTCAACTCATACGGGAAATGGAGATGATGGCGCATATTGTGGCGCATTCTGTGCAGGTGTGCCGGGTCGCCTTGCTGCTCACAGACCAATTCACCGCCCGGCCGGATCATATTTCGCTGCACCGGGAACTGATTCGGACCTCCGCCCTGCTGCATGATATTACCAAAACCAGAAGTTTCAAAACCGGAGAAAATCACGCACAGACCGGCAAAGAACTTCTGAGCAATCTGGGATATCCGGAAGTGGGGCATATTGTGGGGCAGCATGTCCGGCTGGACTTTTATGATTTTTCAGGCTTTCCCACAGAGGTTGAAATTGTGAATTATGCTGACAAAAGAGTGCTTCACGACGCGGTGGTTCCCTTAACTGAGCGCATGGATTATATCATTCAGAAATACGGAAATTCGCCGGAAAAAATACAGCAGATTCATCTCTACTGGAAAAAAACAGAGGAACTTGAAGAAAAGCTTTTCCGATTTCTGCCTTTCTCGCCGACAGAACTCAGCGGTTTTCTCTCGCCTGAAAAGTATGTTGCCGAGATTTCGGCTTATCAGGAAATGATGAAACAGAGGGGAAAGTCCGGAGTGCAAAAATGAGCGGAGCGAAATTTTTGCTGTTGTGTGCGGTGCTAAAATTTCATTTTGGCACTCCGGAATAGGGACGCAGAGCGTCCGGGACTTCGGCGGCTCAGTCAGCGGCAGTTGAGCGGAGCCGAAAATTCTATACCTTGTATTTCCCGAAATCTTCAGGAGAAAGTTTTTCAAGATATTCGGCCCATTTTTTGCCCTCTTCGGTATTGTCTAACGGATCGCCATGATGTTCTTCTCCCACCTTTGATTTTTCCATTACCTTATCATCCACATAAATCGGCGCGTGAAATCGGAGCGCGATGGCAATGGCGTCGCTGGGGCGCGCGTCCATGCTGAATTCTCTTTCTTTTGAAGCAAAATAGATTCGGGCATAAAAGGTGTTGTTTTTCAAATCACATACTTCAACCTTCTCGACCATGATATTGAGCATATCCGTAAAATTTTTAAACAGATCATGGGTCATGGGGCGGTCAAATTTGATGTTCTGAAGGGCAGAAGCAATGGAAGTGGCTTCCAGCAATCCGATCCATATCGGAACGACCTGTTCATCTGTTTCCGATTTCAAAATGATAACCGGCGTGTTGGATGAGGGATCCATCGTCATGCCCGCGATGGTGACTTTATGCAGCATATTATGTTTTATCTCCTTTCAAACCGGAAAGTTCTGTAATAGTAAGGGGTTTGCCTCTCAGCGAATGGGAAAATGCTTCCTCGATTCTGACGGGAATCACCTTTCCGACAAAGAGAGTATCAGTATCACATTCATCGCTTTGTGTAAAGTTTACGACCTTATTGCCTGAAGTCCGTCCCATCCATTGGACATCGTTTTTATTCGGGACATCATTTTCATTCACGGATTCACCCTGTCCCCTGCTCCCTGTCCCCTGTCTCCTGCTCCCTGCGCCTCTCTTGCTCATACCGTCCACAAGAATTTCCTGCACCGAGCCGATCATCGCCTTGTTTTTTTTCAGAGTAAAATATTCTTGCAATTCAAGCAGTTCCAATAATCTTTCTCTTTTTTCTTTTTCCGAAATTTTCTCCGGAAAACGGGCTGCGGCAGCGTTGGGGCGGTCTGAATATTGAAAGGCAAAAAGCCCGTCATATTCAACAGTTTTCATCAGATTCAGGGTCTCTTCAAAATCCGCCCTTGTTTCTCCGGGAAAGCCGACGATCATATCAGAGGTCATCGCAATATCAGGACAGATGCCCCGCAGTTTTTCAATGCGTTCAAGATACTGTTCTCTTGTGTATTTCCGGTTCATCTTTTTCAAAATCCGATTTGAACCGGACTGAACCGGCAGATGAATATGCCTGCATAATTTATCCAAATTTTTAAATGCCAGCATCAGGTTTTCCGACAGGTCTTTGGGATGCGATGTGGTGAAGCGGATTCTCAGCAATCCCTCGATTTCGGCGATCTGCGCCAGCAATTCGGGAAATGAACACAGCTCTTCTTTTATGCCGTAGCTGTTCACATTCTGCCCCAAAAGCGTGATTTCCCGCACGCCGGTTGCCACAAGATTTCTGATTTCTCTGATGATATTTTCAGGATTGCGGCTCATTTCTCTGCCGCGCACATACGGCACCACGCAATAAGTGCAGTAATTATCGCAGCCCTGCATGATCGTGACAAAGGTTCCGGATTTTTCCTGTTTGCGATCATCTGCGGGAAATTCAATTTCGCTGATGATTTCAGAGACTTCGACATCCACAATGCGGCAGCTTTCAGATTCGATGCGTTTAATCATTTCCGGTACGCGGCTGACCGCATGGGTGCCGAAGACAAGATCAATATACGGCGCACGCTCCAGAATTTTTCTGCCTTCCTGCTGGGCAACGCATCCGCCCACAGCGATAATCAGCTCGGGGCGGACTTTCTTCATGTCGCCGAGTCGTCCCAGAAAACTGAAAACTTTCTGTTCCGCTTTTTCCCGAATAGCACAGGTATTTACCAGAATCATATCAGCAGCTTTCACGGATGAGGTCATGCGGTATCCGACAGATTCCAAGCTTCTTGCGATTTGCTCGGAGTCATAGACATTCATCTGACATCCGATGGTATGTATGTAAAATTTTTTTGTCATGGTTTGAATGGGGTGTTAGGCGTAGAGACGCAAAGTTCTACGTCTCTACATTTCTTCTATCATAATATGCTTTTTAAGTTCCTGCAAGATCATTTCCACATCCGGTTCGCAGCCCGGAGCAATGCGGAATATCACGAGACCTGTTTTTACGTCAAGCGTTGTCATGATCATGATGCCATTGTATGCTTCAAAAATAAATTTTAAAAAAGCAATTTCTCTGCGATCCACACGATAATATTTTTTTGTTGTTTCCACGTTCCTACTCTGTGCAGGTTGAATGTGTTACCCGGAACCTCACCCCCCCCCGGGCCCCCACCTCACCCCCCGGCCCCCTCTCCAAAGGAGAGGGGGAGTAAATACTCCCCTCCGGGGAGGGGCCGGGGGTGGGGTTTGCCGGGGAGAGGTTTCTGCGACGGCGAAAAAATTCAACTGCGTAACTCCTAAATTTTTAAAAAGCTGTCAAGTTTCATCCCGCTCCATGCCTTAATTCACATTAAATAAGCATTACTATATGATATATACTTTCTTTTCAATAAAAAAATCTGAACAAGATTGACAGAATTATACAGGATTATACAGGATTAATCATGATAATCATGTATAATCATGTATAATCATGTATAATCCTGTATAATCCTGTATAATCCTGTAAATCCTGTAAATCCTGTA